>NZ_JBHWVM010000036.1:0-71399 GCF_042736805.1 Streptomyces sp. NPDC060031 | reverse complement strand
CCACCGGCGGCCGGGGCCGCGCCCGCTGCGGAGCCGGTACGCGGACCGCCCGAGCGGCGGCGCGCGCCACCGCCGGAGCCGCCGCCGGCCTGGCCGGCGGAGCGCTGGCGCGGCGGGGTCGGCTGCGGCACGTCCAGCACGATGGGGATGCCCGAGGGCTCCTTGGCGCCGGTCAGCCGGGACAGCTCCTCGTCGGAGGACTTGATCTGCGCGGTGCGCGGGGAGATCCCGGCGTCCGACATCAGGCGGGTCATGTCCCGCTTCTGGTCGGGCAGCACCAGGGTGACCACGCTGCCGGACTCGCCGGCACGGGCGGTACGGCCGCCGCGGTGCAGGTAGTCCTTGTGGTCGGTGGGCGGGTCCACGTTGACGACGAGGTCGAGGTCGTCGATGTGGATGCCGCGGGCGGCCACGTTGGTGGCGACCAGCGCGGTGACCTCGCCCGTCTTGAACCAGTCCAGCGTGCGGTTGCGCTGCGGCTGCGAGCGCCCGCCGTGCAGGCCGGAGGCGCGGACGCCGTCCGCGAGGAGCTTCTTGACCATGCGGTCGACCCCGCGCTTGGTGTCCACGAACATGATCACCCGGCCGTCGCGGGCGGCTATACGCGTCGCCACGGCCTTCTTGTCGGTCTCGTCCATGACGTACAGGACGTGGTGCTCCATGGTGGTGACCGCACCGGCCGACGGGTCGACGGAGTGGCCGACCGGGTCGGTCAGGAACATCTTGACGAGCTTGTCGATGTTCTTGTCCAGCGTCGCCGAGAACAGCATGGTCTGGCCCTCGGGCCGGACCTGCTTGAGCAGGGCGGTGACCTGCGGCATGAAGCCCATGTCGGTCATCTGGTCGGCCTCGTCGAGGACCGTGATGGCGACCTGCGAGAGGTCGGCGTCACCGCGGTCGATGAGGTCCTTCAGGCGGCCGGGAGTGGCGACGAGCACCTCGGCGCCGCGGCGAAGGGCGCCGGACTGCCGGTTGATCGACATGCCGCCGACGACGGTCGCGATGCGCAGGTTGACGGCCGTGGCGTACGGGGCCAGGGCGTCGGTGACCTGCTGCGCGAGCTCACGGGTCGGTACGAGGACCAGCGCGAGGGGCATCTTCGGCTGGGAGCGGTGCCCGGCGGTGCGGGCCAGCAGGGCCAGGCCGAAGGCCAGGGTCTTACCGGAGCCGGTACGGCCGCGGCCGAGCAGGTCACGGCCGGCGAGCGAGTTCGGCAGCGTCGCGGCCTGGATCGGGAACGGCTCGGTGACGCCCTGGGCGGCGAGGGTCTTCAGCAGCGCCTCGGGCATGCCCATGTCCTCGAACGCTGCGACCGGCGGCAGGGCCGGGGTCAGCGGGTCGGGCATGGTGAATTCTTGGGGCCTGGCCACGGGGGCGGACTTCTGCCGTCCCGCGCCAGCCTTCGGACGTCCCTGGGCCGCACCTCGGCCCCGGGTGGGGCGGCGGCTGGGTCGTGCGGAGCTGGAGCTGGTCATGCGAGAAAGCCCTCCTGAAACCGGCAAGGTAAAACAAATGGTCGAGACAGCAGACAAGCCGGGGCCCGCACCTGTTCGGTGCGGACCCCGGCGTGCTGAATGCCTTAGGCGGGGAGGATGTTCTCCGCCTGGGGGCCCTTCTGGCCCTGGGTGACGTCGAAGGACACGCGCTGGCCCTCGTTGAGCTCACGGAAGCCCTGGGTGGCGATGTTCGAGTAGTGGGCGAAGACGTCCGGGCCGCCACCGTCCTGCTCGATGAAGCCGAAGCCCTTTTCCGAGTTGAACCACTTCACGGTGCCAAGTGCCATTTTAAATCTCCTGAATAGGCGGCAAAGGGCCCCATCCGGAGATTCCGGCAAAACAATAAAAGCGCCTGCGGAGCATTCCCGTCAGGCGCACATAAAGTTCATGGGTACCACAACTGCAACGCCTCAAAGCTAGCACACGTCGGTCAGGGACGGGGGCGGGAGGCGTGTGACCTGCGTCGCGACCGCTCCCGCCCGCGGCCGGCCCCCCGCCCCGACCATGCCGCGCGGAGCCCCGGCAGGCCCGCCCCGCCTGCGCCGAGGAGGATCCGCGCCCTCCGGGGAGGTGGCGGCCACGGCGGGCCGCACCTCCCCTGCGTTCGCGTACGGATTCACCCGAACGGCGGAACCGGGGGGAACGCGCACGGTCGGGGGTCGGTGATTGAATCCGCGCATGGCAGCGATCAAGGAGCCCTGGGGGCTCAGTGTGCTCGGAGCGGGCAGCGTGTCCGCCGAACCCGAACTCGCCCACGTGGAACTGGCGGTCGACCTCATCGCCCCGACGCCGAAGGAGGCCTTCAGCGAAGCCGGTGCGGCGGTGGCCCGACTGCGGGCCACCCTGCGGGAACACGGCATACCCGACTCCGACGTCTCCGGTTCACGCCTGGCGCTGACGTCGCAGTACAACGGGTACGGGGCGGAACGTACCTTCCGCGGCTACTGCTGCATGGCCACGTACACCGTGCAGACGGCGGACCTCGGCCGGCTCGACCTGCTGATCGAGGACGCGGTCACGGCCGGCGCGAACCGCGTCGACGCCGTGCACTTCGAGGTCCACGACAAGCCCGCGATGCGCGACGAGGCCCGGCGCCGGGCGGTGGCGGCCGCCCGGCGCAAGGCCGAGGTCTATGCGGAGGCGTGCGGGGTGCGGCTGGGCCCGGTGATCCACATCGAGGACGTCGACCCGGAGTCGATGGGCCGCCACAGCCACGGCCGCCGCACGGGCGGGGACCCCGAATCCGACGGCACCCTCTCCCCCGGCTCGGTCCGCATCGAGGCCGCCGTCCTCCTCGGCTTCGCCCTGCACCCCTGACCGCGGCGGGGCGGCGGCCCGGGGCCGGCTACAGGCGCTCGATGATCGTCACGTTGGCCTGGCCGCCGCCCTCGCACATCGTCTGGAGGCCGAAGCGGCCGCCCGTGCGCTCCAGTTCGTGCAGCAGCGTCGTCATCAGCTTCACGCCCGTCGCGCCCAGCGGATGGCCGAGCGCGATCGCGCCGCCGTTCACGTTCACCCTGGCCGGGTCCGCGCCCGTCTCCTTCAGCCAGGCCAGCACCACCGGGGCGAAGGCCTCGTTGATCTCCACCAGGTCGATGTCGCCCAGCGCCATGCCCGTCTTCTTCAGCGCGTACGCGGTGGCCGGGATGGGCGCCGACAGCATGCGGATCGGGTCCTCGCCGCGCACCGAGAGGTGGTGGATGCGGGCGCGGGGGCGCAGGCCGTGCTCCCGTACCGCCCGCTCGGAGGCCAGCAGCATCGCCGCCGCGCCGTCCGAGACCTGGGAGGAGACGGCCGCGGTGATGGTGCCGCCCTCCAGGACGGGCTTCAGGGTCGCCATCTTCTCGAGGGTGGTGTCCCGGCGGGGGCCCTCGTCCACTGCCACGTCTCCGTACGGCACGATCTCGCGCTCGAAACGTCCCTCGTCGATCGCGCGGACCGCCCGCTGGTGGCTGGACAGGGCGAAGCGCTCCATGTCCTGGCGCGAGATCCCCCATTTCTCCGCGATGAGCTGCGCGCCGTGGAACTGGTTCACCGGGGCGTCGCCGTACCGGGCCCGCCAGCCCGCCGAACCCGCGTAGGGGCCTTCCGCGAAGCCCAGCGGCTCCGCCGCCTGCCGGGACGCGAAGGCGATCGGGATCATCGACATGTTCTGGGTGCCGCCCGCGACCACCAGGTCCTGGGTGCCGGACATGACGCCCTGCGCCGCGAAGTGCACCGCCTGTTGCGAGGACCCGCACTGGCGGTCGATGGTGACGCCCGGGACCTCTTCCGGCAGGCCCGCCGCCAGCCATGCCGTCCGGGCGATGTCCCCCGCCTGCGGCCCCACCGTGTCGAGGCAGCCGAAGACCACGTCCTCCACGGCGGCCGGGTCCACCCCGGACCGCTCGACCAGTGCCTTCAGGACGTGTGCGCCGAGGTCGGCCGGGTGGACCGCGGACAGGCCTCCCTTGCGCCGCCCCACGGGGGTGCGTACCGCTTCGACTATGTAGGCCTCGGGCATCGGGACTCCTCGGGTTCCGGGTTACGTGCGTACGGCGATCCCGTCCAGCACCATCGACAGGTACTGGCGGGCGATCTCCTCGGGGCTGTGCCGGCCGCCCGGCCGGTACCAGGACGCCGCCACCCACACCGTGTCGCGCACGAAGCGGTAGGTGAGGCGGACGTCGAGGTCGGCGCGGAAGACCTGGGCGGCGACCCCGCGCTCCAGCGTCCCCAGCCACGCCTCCTCGAACTTCACCTGCGAGTCGGAGAGGTAGTGGAAGCGGGGCTGGGCCGACAGGTGCCGGGACTCCTTCTGGTAGATCGCGACGGCGGCGCGGTGCCGGTCGATCTCCCGGAAGGACTCGGTGACGAGGGCCTCGATGGTCTCCCTGGGGCCGAGACCGGCGGCGAGGACGGTGTCGTAGCCCTGCCACAGCTCGTTCAGGAAGGCCGAGAGGATCTCGTCGAGCATCGATTCCTTGGAATCGAAGTGGTAGTAGAGGCTGCCGGCGAGCATCCCGGCGGCGTCGGCGATCTTACGGACGGTGGTGGCGTTGTAGCCCTGCGCGGCGAAGACCTCGGCCGCGGTGTCGAGGAGCTCCCGTCGGCGCTCGGGCGAGGCCGTCACCTGCGGCTTCTTCTTCTGGATCGGCTTGTTCGTTGGCACGCGTCCATTCTCGGCCTACGCGCGCTGGCTGCTGACCGACACGGTCTCGCCGGTCATGTAAGAGGAATAGCCGCTGGCCAGGAAGACGATGACGTTGGCGACCTCCCACGGCTCGGCGTACCGGCCGAAGGCCTCGCGGGCGGTCAGTCCGCGCAGCAGTTCCTCGCTGGTGACCTTCACCAGGTGCGGGTGCATGGCCAGGCTCGGGGCGACCGCGTTGACCCGTACGCCGAACTCGGCGGCCTCCAGCGCCGCGCAGCGGGTCAGCGCCATCACTCCGGCCTTGGCGGCGGCGTAGTGGGCCTGGCCGGTCTGGGCGCGCCAGCCGACGACGGAGGCGTTGTTGACGACGACCCCGCCCCGCCCGGAGGCCCTCAGGGAGCGCAGTGCGGCGCGGGTGCAGCGGAAGGTGCCGTTCAGGGTGACGTCGAGGACCTTGCCCCACTGCTCGTCGGTCATGTCGACGAGGTCGGCGGTCCCGCCGAGTCCGGCGTTGTTGACGACGATGTCGAGGGCGCCGTGGGTCTGTTCGGCGAGCGCGAAGAGGGCCCGGACCTGCTCCTCGTCGGTGACGTCGCACGGGAGGGAGGTGACGCGGTCGGCCCCGAACTCGGCGGCGAGCGCGATCTCGGTCTCCTTCAGGCGCCGGGCGTGCGCGTCGCCGATGACGACGCGGGCGCCCTCCTCCAGGAAGCGTCGGGCGGTGGCCCCGCCGATGCCGGCCCCGGCGGCGGCGGTGACGACGGCCGCCCGGTCCTTCAGCAGGCCGTGGCCGGCGATGTACTCGGGCGGGTTCATGCCCGTGCCTCCTTGGTCCTCGACGCTGCTCATGGCCGTACGTTAACCTACCAAACACTTGTTAGGGAAGGACGTGCGGATGCCTGCCGTCCCGGCCCCGAAGGAGGCGAACACCAGATGGACCTCACCCATTCGGCGGACGTGGAGGCCTTCCGGGCCGAGGCGCGCGCCTGGCTGGCCGCGCACGTGCCCGCCGTCCCGCTGCCCTCCCTGGAGACCGGGGAGGGCTTCGCGGCCCACCGGGAATGGGAGGCCCTGCTGCACGCGGACCGCTGGTCGGTGGTCTCCTGGCCCGAGGAGTACGGGGGCCGGGGCGCGGACCTCGAACGGTGGCTGGTCTTCGAGGAGGAGTACTGGGCCGCGGGCGCGCCCGGCCGCGTCTCCCAGAACGGCATCAACCTGCTCGCGCCGACCCTCTTCGACCACGCGACGGCCGAGCAGCGGGCGCGGGTGCTGCCGTCCATGGCCAGCGGCGAGGTGATCTGGGCGCAGGCCTGGTCGGAGCCGGAGTCCGGCTCCGACCTGGCCTCGCTGACGTCGCGGGCGGTGCGCACGCGGGGCGGCTGGCTGCTGTCGGGGCAGAAGACCTGGTCCTCGCGGGCGGCCTTCGCGGACCGGGCGTTCGGCATCTTCCGCACGGATCCCGAGGCCCCGAAGCCGCACCAGGGGCTGACGTATCTGATGTTCGACCTGCGCGCGCCGGGGGTGACGGTGCGGCCCATCGGGCGGCTCGACGGGAAGCCGGCCTTCGCGGAGCTGTTCCTGGACGAGGTCTTCGTACCGGACGCGGACGTGATCGGGGAACCGGGGCAGGGCTGGCGGATCGCGATGTCGACCACGGGCAACGAGCGGGGGCTCACGCTGCGCTCCCCCGGCCGGTTCCTGGCGGCCGCGGAGCGGCTCGTCGCGCTGTGGGAGTCGGCCGGGGACCTGGCCGACACCGCGCTGCGGGACCGGGTGGCGGACGCGGTGGTCGGGGCGCGCGCCTACGAGCTGTTCACCTGGGCCGGCGCCTCCCGCTTCGCGGCGGGCGGGGCGACGGGGGCCGAGTCCAGCCTGAACAAGGTGTTCTGGTCGCAGTACGACATCGCCCTGCACGAGACGGCGCTGGACCTGCTGGGGCCGGACGCGGAGCTCGCGGAGGGCGAGTGGGCCGAACCGTGGCTCTTCTCGCTGGCCGGTCCGATCTACGCGGGGACGAACGAGATCCAGCGCGACATCATCGCCGAGCGGCTGCTCGGCCTCCCGAAGGGCCGCCGCTGATGCGCTTCCTGCCGACCGAGGAACAGTCGGACTTCGTCCGCACGCTGCGCGACCTGCTCGGGGCGGCGGACGTCCCCGCGGCGGTACGGGCCTGGGGCGCCGGGGACCACGGGCCCGGGCGGGCACTGTGGGGCCGGGTGGCGCGGACGGGGCTGTTCGCCCTGGCCGCGGACGAGGCGTACGACGGGGCCGGGCTGCTGCCGCTGGAACTGTCGCTCGGCTTCGTGGAGTTGGGCCGGGCGGGGCTGCCGGGTCCGGCGGTGGAGACGGCGGCGGCGGCGGTGCTGCTCTGCGAGCTGGGGGACGAGGCACTGGCGAAGCGGTTCCTGCCGGGGCTCGTGGCGGGCGAAGCGGCGGCCGCACTGACCCTGCCGGGCGGTTCCCCGTACGCCGTGGACGCGGACGCGGCGGCGTACTGCTTCACGGTGTCGGGGGCGGACGAGCTCCGCCTGGCCGGGGGCGCGGGCGGCGGGGGCGGCGGGGGCGCTCTCCTGGCGTCCATGGATCCGGCGCGGCGGCTGTCGCTGCCCCCGGCCGGGGGTGAGGTGCTGGCGGCCGGCCCGCGGGTGGCGGCGGCGGCACGGACGGCCGGCCGCTGGGCGCGGCTGCTGACGGCGGCCCAGTGCCTGGGCGTCGGCGAGGCGCTCCTGGCCCGCACGGTGGAGTACGCGAAGCAGCGCACGCAGTTCGGCACGCCGATCGGCGGTTTCCAGGCGGTCAAGCACCGGCTGGCGGACACGCTGCTCGGGCTGGAGTTCGCCCGGCCGCTGCTGTGGGCGGCGGCGCTGACCCTGGATCCGGGCGAGGTCGCGGCGGCGAAGCTCACGGCGGGCGAGGCCTCGTACGCGGCGGCCATGACGGCGCTGCAGTTGCACGGCGCGGTCGGCTACACGCAGGAGCTGGACCTCTCCCTGTGGCTGCGCAAGGCCCGCCCGCTGCGGGACGCGTGGGGTACGCCGTCGCAGTGCCGGGCGGCGGTGCTCGAGGCGCGCCTGCGGTAGTACGCGACGGGTGCGGTGCTCACGAGCCGCCCGCTGCGGCTCGGCCGGCGGCGTCGGCGATCGCCACGGCCAGACTGACGACGTAGCCCTCCTCGACCGTGCCGTCCGGGAAGAGCGGGCTCAGCCGCTCCCGTTCGGCGTCCATGAACGCCCGGGTGCCGGGCTCGCCGAGCAGCAGGAAGGCGGAGTGGCTGGCGTGGTTGGCCAGGTGCGCCTCAAGGGGGATCCGGCGGGACCAGCGGACCTCGCGGGTGGTGAAGTCCAGCCCCTCGGGCAGCCCGCGGAAGGTGGCTCCGGTGGCCGAGAACAGCTCCCGGATCCGGGCGTCCTGTTCGGCGATCCACGGCACGGCGCCGTCCAGGTCGTTCCACCAGAGCGCCAGAGCGCCACCGGGGCGCAGCACGCGGCGGGCCTCGGGGACGGAGCGCCCGGGGTGCGTCCAGTGCCAGGACTGGGCGAAGGTGACGAGGTCGAAGCCGCCGTCGGCGAGCGGCAGCCGGTCCCCGTCCCCGCGGACGATCGGGATGTCCGGGTGCGCCAGGCGGAACTCGGCGGCCATGCCGTCCCCGGGCTCCACGGCGAGAACCTCGGCCCCGCGGGCCCGCATCGCGCCGGTCGCGATCCCGGTCCCCGCCCCCACGTCGGCCACGCGCGCCCCGGCGAGCCCCCGCCCGGCCAGCTCCTCGACGGCGTCGTACAACGCCTCGGGATACCCGGGCCGGCTGGCCCCGTAGAGAGCGGCGGCTTTGTCGAAGGAACGGGCGCGCACGGCTGAGGGCATGGCCCCATTGTCGCCGCCGCCCCCGGCCCGTCTCAACGGAATGCGTGCACGACCTCGATCCGGCCCACGATGTGCGCGTTGAACTCGTCCAGCTCCTCCGCCGGGACCCACAGCTCCCGCCGGTCGAGGGCGCGGACCAGCTCCAGCTCGACGGGGCCCGTCGGGCGCCAGAGGGTGGAGGTGGGAGTCGTGGACATGGGGTGACGCTAAGGCGTGGCGGCGGGCCGTGGCCAGCGGATAGGGCCGCCGCCGCGGGCACCGGGAAACCGGGGTGCGGGAGCGGCGGGGTCGTGCGTAGGATCCGGGGCAAGGGCGGGGTCGTAGCACAGAGGTAGTGCGCCTGCACAACATGGAGGAGGACGCCGGTTCGAATCCGGTCGCCCCGCCCCCCTTGTCCGTCACCGGATACGGGCTCAACCGGCTGTCAGCCCGCCGTCATCCCGCCGTCCACCGCGAACTCCGTGCCCGTCACGTACGAGGACGTGTCGGAGCAGAGGAAGACGACCAGCTCCCCGACCTCCTGCGGTCGGCCCATCCGGCCCAGCGGCACGTGCGACCAGTCCCGCCCCGCGACCGCCTCGGCCACCATCGGGGTGTCGATCGCCCCCGGATGCACCGAGTTGACCCGGATCCGGTCCCCCGCCAGGTCCAGCGCCGCCGACCGGGTCAGCCCGCGGAGCCCGAACTTCGTCGACCCGTACGCCGCGTGGCCCGGGATGCCGACGAGCCCGGCCGTGGAGGAGATGTTCACGATCGAGCCGCCCCCGGCCTCCCGCAGCAGCGGAGCCACCGCCTGGATGCCGAGGAACGGCCCCAGCAGGTTGACCCGCAGCAGCGCCTCGAAGTCCGCGAGCCCCTGCTGCTCGACGTGGGCCGTGCGCCACAGCGCCGCGTTGTTGACCAGCGCCGAGACCGTGCCGAAGACGCGCACGGCCTCCCGTACGACCTCCGCCCAGCTCGCCTCGTCGGCCACGTCGTGCCGTACGAACCGCCCCTGGTCGCCCAGTTCCGCCGCGACCGCCCGGCCCTCGTCCTCCCGTACGTCCGTGACGACCACCCGCGCGCCGGCCTCCGCGCACAGCCGGGCCTCCGCCGCGCCCTGGCCGCGCCCGGCGCCGGTGATGAGGACGACCTTCCCCGCCAGTGAGATCACGGGTACCCCCTCGCTATTTCGATGAGGCATATTTCTAGCAGTCATATCTCACGGGAGGAAGGGGCCGCACGAACCCCCGGCCATAGACTGCGCCGCGTGGCAGACGAGACGAACAGGCGCACGCTCCCCGCGACCGGCTGGGCGGTGCTGGGACTCCTCTCCTTCGGGGAGGAGCTCTCCGGCTACGACCTGAAGAAGTGGGCGGACCTCTCGCTGCGCTTCTTCTACTGGAGCCCGTCCTTCAGTCAGATCTACAGCGAGCTCAAGCGCCTGGAGACGGCCGGTTACGCCTCCTCCCGCCTGGTCGCCCAGGAGACCGGGACCCGCGACAAGCGCGTCTACCGGATCACCGGCGAGGGCATGGCCGCCGTACGGGAATGGGCGCGCGCGGCGCCCGTCGACCCGCCGGTGCTCAAGCACGGGCCGATGCTGCGGCTGTGGCTGGGCCACCTCCTGGAACCGGAGCAGATGCGCGAAGTCCTCGTACGGCACCAGGAGTTCGCGGAGGACATGCGCCTGCGGGCGGTGGCCGACGCGGAGAGCGTCCAGGGCGAGGCCGCGTGGGCGTACCCGGCGCTCACCCTCAAGTGGGCCGAGCGCCACTACGCCTCGGAGCGCGACCTCGCGGCCGCCATGCTGGAGGACATCGAGGCGCTGGCGGCAGCGGCCTCCTCCGCCGCCGCCGCCGAGCAGGGTGAGCAGGGCGAGCGCCCGTAAGGGGTCCGCCGCCCGGCGGCCGTACCCTCGGGCCCATGACGGGCAGTGCGACAGACCTCCGCAAGATGCAAGAGACCGCTCCGGCTCTCGTGAACCTCTACAAGAGCGCCGGGGTCTCGCTGCGCAAACACGGCCTGGAGGGCGGGCGCGCGGCGGTCTACCTGGTGCTGGACTACTCGGGGTCGATGCGCCCGTACTACGAGGACGGCAGCGTGCAGGCCCTCGCGGACCGGGTGCTGGGGCTGTCCGCTCACCTCGACGACGACGCCCGGGTCCCGGTGGTCTTCTTCTCCACGGACGTCGACGCGGTGGAGGAGATCTCCCTCGCCGGGCACGAGGGGCGGGTCACCGCGATCGCCGCCGGCCTCGGGCACATGGGCAAGACGGCCTACCACCTGGCCATGGACGCGGTGATCGACCACTACCTGGACTCCGGTTCCACGGCCCCGGCCCTGGTGGTCTTCCAGACGGACGGCGGGCCCGTGAACAAGCTCGCCGCGGAGAAATACCTGTGCAAGGCGGCCCGGCTGCCGCTGTTCTGGCAGTTCGTCGGCTTCGGCAACACGCGCAGCTCGCAGTTCGACTTCCTGCGCCGCCTGGACGAACTGCCCGTCCCGGCCAGGCGGCCGGTGGACAACGCGGGCTACTTCCACGCCGGCCCCGATCCGCGGGCCGTGCCGGACGCGGAACTGTACGACCGGCTGGTCGCGGAGTTCCCGTCTTGGCTGGCCGCGGCCCGGGCGGCAGGCATCGTCCGCGCCTGACACGGTGCTTTCATGGGGACATGACGACGAACAACTGGGCAGCGTTCGAGAAGGCGGAGCCGGAGTTCGCGGCGGCCGTCCAGGCCCGTTTCGCGCAGTACCCGCACCACGTCCTCGCCACCCTGCGCAAGGACGGCTCCCCGCGCGTGGCCGGGCTGAATGTCGACTTCCGCGGCGGTGAGCTGTGGCTGGGCATGATGCCGGGCTCGATGAAGGCCAGGGACTTGCAGCGCGACCCGCGCTTCGCGCTGCACACCAATCCCGGCGAGGGCGAGACGATGCCGGACGGGGACGTACGGATCTCCGGGCGTGCGGTGGAGATCGTGGACCCGCCCGAGCTGCACCGGTACGCGGAGGAGACCGACTCCCCGCACCCGTTCCACCTCTTCCACGCGGATCTGACGGAGGTGGTCCGCATCGCCGTCGAGGGCGACGACCTGGTGGTCACCGCCTGGACCCCGCCCCACGGCCTGCGCACGATCCGCCGCGGCAACGACGACGAGCCGCCGCGGGAGGAGCCCGCCGGGTCCGTCAGCTGAGGGGGCCGGCAGGGGTGGAGGCGGCGGGGGCCACGTCCACCCAGTTGCGGTCGATGTTGATCGTGACGCCGCCGTAGGAGGCGTCGTGGTCGCCGCGGAATTGGTGGGCGCGGCGTGGACCGGCCCATTGGCGGGTGCCGGTGGGCAGGCCCATGTCGGCGTCCGAGACGGAGGCCGCGCCGTTCCAGCGGGCGACCCACAGCACGTCCGGCATGGCCTGCGGGGCCTGTTCGTAGTGGGCGCTCAGCGCCTTGACCCCGGAGCTCGCCGAGACGTAGGCCGCCGCGCCGTAGTTCAGCTCGTGCAGCCGGACCGTCCAGGCCGTGAGGTAGGCGACGACCGGGGCGTCCCAGGTGGCCCGGTCCGTGTAGTTCTCCAGGTCGTTGTAGAGGACCGTGCCCTCCTCCAGACCCAGGTTCCGGGCCGCGTCCACGGCGCCGTCGGCCTCGGCCCGGCCCTGGTCGTTGGCCTGGGAGGGGTCGGAGGACAGGCCGGTGCTGCTGCTGCGCCAGGGCTGCGGGCCGACCCAGATCGGCATCAGGTGCCAGCCCGCCTCCGCTTGGCGGCGGACCCAGTCGGCCGTGAGCCGCGGCTGGGCGCAGGCCCGGGCGCGGCCGCCGATGTAGATGCCGACGGCTCCGAAGGGGGAGTCGGCCCGCCAGGTGTCCATCGACCGCTGGGTGGGCGCGGTGCAGGCGTCGAAGCCCTCGCCGGTGAAGGGTTCCTGGGCGGTACGGGGGCCCGGGCCGGCGGCGACGGCCGGCTCGGCGACGACGGGGCCGGGGCCGGGGCCGGGCCTGGACCCGGGGCCCGGGCCGACGTGGCCGCCCGCCGCCGTGCGGGCCCGCGCCAGGACCGCTCGTACCGCGTCGGGCGAGACCCCGTACGAGACGGTGGCCATCAGCCCGGAGCGGCGCAGGGCGTACCGCAGCTCGTTGCTGCCGCCCTGGACCGGCGGCAGTTCTGCCCCGCCGTCGACCGCGAGGGTGGGGATGTCGGCGCGCGGCGGGGCCCCGTCGAGGGGCTCCAGGTGCAGGGTGTCGGCGCGGGCGGCGACGGCGCGGCCGGTGGTGCACTCGCTCTGGGCGCCGGCGTGCCCGAGGTAGAGGGTGGGCAGGTCGAGGCGCAGGCAGGCGCCGGGGTTGCGGTCGAGGTCGATGACCCGCCAGTCGGCGGGGACGGACAGGCGCAGCCCGCGGTAGTCGACGGGGCGGCCGTCGCCGAGGGCGGCGCGGGCGGTGTGCGCGGGGAGGCCGGCCGCGGCGGGGATCAGCAGGGCGGCGCCCAGCAGGCAGCGAAGCAGCGTACGGGAGGGCATGTGACCCACTGTTACCAGACGGCGGGGCCCCTCAACTGCGGCGGCCGCACGCGCAGATGGTCCGTATGGAGCAGTCGGCGCCCCGTCCCCGGTCCTCCCGCCAGCCCTTCCGCGAGCCCTCCTCCCATCCCCCCTGTGGGTCCGCGAAGGCGGGGAGGGCGAAGATCCGTTCCTTGCCCGGCTCCTCCATGAGTTCGACCAGCGGCAGCACCGGCCAGCACCCGGGGGTCGCGCAGCGAGTCGAGGCGGGCCACCGCGAGCCGGTCCTCCTCGCCGAGCAGCGCGACGAGCGGCAGCAGCGCTTCCCACAGCCCCTCGGCGTGCGTCACCCGCACGAGCGAATCGAGCTCGGCCCCGTCGAGGCGGGCCGTGAGCTGGGCGATCCGCAGCCGCTGGTCGCCGCCGACCATGCCGGCGACGGCGAGGGCCCCCGCAGCACGTTGAGCCGTACGTCCACCCCCTGTGCGTCGGCCCGCTCCAGCACCCCGCGCAGCACCCGGGAGCCGATCCCCCGCCCCTGGTGCTCCGCCGCCACGATGAAGTGCTCCAGCAGCAGACCGTCCCCGTCGGGCCGCACGGTGAAGCACCCGACCACCTGCCCGCGCGCCACGAGCACGGACGAATGCTCGGCGGAGAACGAGTCCAGCAGCCGCTGCCGCACCCGGCGCTCGTCGTAGCGCCCGAGCCGCTCCAGATCCCCCCGCATGACCTCGGCCCGCAACTCGGCGAGCACTTCGACATCCCCGCCCCGCGGCGCCCTGACCTCGACATCCATCCGGCCACTATCCCAAGGGCCTCGTCGCCGGCGGAGGGCGAGCCCCCGACCGGACCCGGGGCGCGGCCCCGAACGCCACCGCGCCCGCCATCCCTGGTCGGGGACATGGCGGGCGCGGTGTCAGAGTTCCGTACGCCGTTGTACGGACCGTATGAGGGGTCCTCCCGAGGGAGGGGGTGACGGGCTACACCGTCAGGGAGCGGTCCGTCGGCTTGACCGGGTACGGGAGGGCGCTGGTGCCGGTCAGGAAGCGGTCCACGCCGCGGGCGGCCGAGCGGCCTTCCGCGATGGCCCAGACGATGAGCGACTGGCCGCGGCCCGCGTCGCCGGCGACGAAGACGCCGTCGACGTTGGTCGCGTAGGACGCGTCGCGGACGACGTTGCCGCGGGCGTCCAGCTCCAGGCCGAACTGGCCCACCAGGCCGTTGGCCTGGTCGGTGCCGGTGAAGCCCATCGCCAGGGTGACCAGCTGCGCGGGGAGGACGCGCTCGGTGCCGGGCTTCTGGACGAGCTTGCCGTCGACGAACTCGACCTCGACCAGGTGCAGGGCCTGGACGTTGCCGTCCTCGTCGCCCTCGAAGTGGGTGGTGGAGACGGAGTAGACCCGCTCGCCGCCCTCCTCGTGCGCCGAGGTGACCTTGTACAGCATCGGGAACGTCGGCCAGGGCTGCCCCGTGGGGCGGTCCTCGGACGGCTTCGGCATGATCTCCAGCTGCGTGACCGAGGCCGCGCCCTGGCGGTGGGCGGTGCCCACGCAGTCCGCGCCGGTGTCGCCGCCGCCGATGACGACCACGTGCTTGCCCTCGGCCGTGATGGGGGGCGCCACGAAGTCGCCCTCCTGGACCTTGTTCGCGAGGGGGAGGTACTCCATCGCGAAGTGGATCCCGCGCAGCTCACGGCCCGGGACCGGCAGGTCCCGGGAGACCGTGGCGCCCGCCGCGATCACGACGGCGTCGTACCGCTTGCGCAGCTTGACGGCGTCCAGGTCGCGGCCGATCTCCACGCCGGTACGGAACTTGGTGCCCTCCGCGCGCATCTGCTCGATGCGGCGGTTGATGTGCACCTTCTCCATCTTGAACTCGGGGATGCCGTAGCGCAGCAGGCCGCCGATGCGGTCCGCCCGCTCGTACACGGCGACCGTGTGGCCGGCCCGCGTCAGCTGCTGGGCGGCGGCCAGACCGGCCGGACCGGAGCCGATGACGGCCACGGTCTTGCCGGACAGGCGCTCCGGCGGCTGCGGGGTGACGTCGCCGTTGTCCCAGGCCTTGTCGATGATCGAGACTTCGACGTTCTTGATCGTGACGGCCGGCTGGTTGATGCCCAGCACGCACGCCGACTCGCACGGAGCGGGGCACAGGCGGCCCGTGAACTCCGGGAAGTTGTTCGTCGCGTGCAGACGCTCCGAGGCGGCGGTCCAGTCCTCGCGGTACGCGAAGTCGTTCCACTCCGGGATCAGGTTCCCGAGCGGGCAGCCGTTGTGACAGAACGGGATGCCGCAGTCCATGCAGCGCCCGGCCTGCTTGCTGATGACCGGGAGCAGCGAGCCCGGGACGTAGACCTCGTTCCAGTCCTTCAGCCGGTCGGCCACGGGACGGGTGCAGGCGGTCTCGCGCGGGGTGGTGAGGAAGCCCTTCGGGTCAGCCATTGGTCGCCGCCTCCATCATCTTCTCGGTGGTCTCGGACTCCGAGAGTCCGGCCAGCTCAGCGGCGTCCTTGGCGGCGAGCACTGCCTTGTACGCGGTCGGGATGATCTTGCTGAAGCGGTCCACCGCGACGGACCAGTCAGCCAGGAGCTTCGCGGCCACGGTCGAGCCGGTCTCCTCCTCGTGGCGGCGCACCACATCGTGCAGCCACTGCTTGTCCGCGTCGGACAGGACGGTCTCGACGGCGCCCGCGTTGCCGACGTTGACGTTGTCGGGGTCGAGGTCGATGACGTACGCGACGCCGCCCGACATGCCGGCCGCGAAGTTGCGGCCCGTCTCGCCCAGGACGACGGCGTGGCCACCGGTCATGTACTCGCAGCCGTGGTCGCCCACGCCCTCCGAGACGACCAGGGCACCCGAGTTGCGGACGCAGAAGCGCTCGCCGGTGCGGCCGCGCAGGAACATCTCGCCGCCGGTGGCTCCGTAGCCGATGGTGTTGCCGGCGATGGTGGAGTACTCGGCGAGGTGGTCGGCGCCGCGGTCCGGGCGGACCACGACACGGCCGCCGGAGAGGCCCTTGCCGACGTAGTCGTTGGCGTCGCCCTCCAGGCGCAGGGTGATGCCGCTCGGCAGGAAGGCGCCGAAGGACTGGCCGGCGCTGCCCGTGAAGGTCAGGTCGATGGTGTTGTCGGGCAGGCCCGCGCCACCGAACTTCTTGGTGACGTGGTGGCCGAGCATGGTGCCGACGGTCCGGTTGATGTTGCGGATCGCGACCTGGGCGCGGACCGGCTGGGCGCTCTCGGCGGAGTCGGCGTTCAGCGCGTCGGCCGCGAGCTCGATGAGCTCGTTGTCGAGGGCCTTGGCCAGACCGTGGTCCTGCTCGATCAGGGCGTGGCGGACCGCACCGTCGGGCAGCTCGGGCACGTAGAAGAGGGGCTCGAGGTCGAGGCCCTGCGCCTTCCAGTGCGTGACGGCCTTGCTGGTGTCGAGCAGCTCGGCATGACCGACGGCCTCCTCGATCGAGCGGAAGCCCAGCTCGGCGAGGAGCTCGCGCACCTCCTGCGCGATGAACTCGAAGAAGTTGACGACGAACTCGGGCTTGCCGGAGAACCGGTCGCGCAGGACCGGGTTCTGGGTGGCGATGCCGACCGGGCAGGTGTCCAGGTGGCAGACGCGCATCATGACGCAGCCGGAGACGACGAGCGGCGCGGTCGCGAAACCGAACTCCTCGGCGCCGAGCAGCGCGGCGATGACCACGTCGCGGCCGGTCTTGAGCTGGCCGTCCGTCTGGACCACGATGCGGTCGCGCAGCCCGTTGAGCAGCAGGGTCTGCTGGGTCTCGGCGAGGCCGAGCTCCCAGGGGCCGCCCGCGTGCTTCAGCGAGGTGAGCGGGGAGGCGCCCGTACCGCCGTCGTGGCCGGAGATGAGGACGACGTCCGCGTGCGCCTTGGAGACGCCCGCCGCGACGGTGCCCACGCCGACCTCGGAGACCAGCTTCACGTGGATGCGGGCGACCGGGTTGGCGTTCTTGAGGTCGTGGATCAGCTGAGCCAGGTCCTCGATGGAGTAGATGTCGTGGTGCGGCGGCGGGGAGATCAGGCCGACGCCCGGGGTGGAGTGCCGGGTCTTGGCGACCCACGGGTAGACCTTGTGGCCGGGCAGCTGGCCGCCCTCGCCGGGCTTGGCGCCCTGGGCCATCTTGATCTGGATGTCGTCCGCGTTGACCAGGTACTCGCTCGTGACACCGAAGCGGCCGGAGGCGACCTGCTTGATGGAGGAGCGGCGCGCCGGGTCGTACAGGCGGTCCGGGTCCTCGCCGCCCTCACCGGTGTTGGACTTGGCGCCCAACTGGTTCATGGCGATGGCGAGGGTCTCGTGCGCCTCCTTGGAGATGGAGCCGTACGACATGGCGCCGGTGGAGAAGCGCTTGACGATGTCGGCGACCGACTCGACCTCGTCGACGGAGATCGACGGCCGGTCCTCACTCTTGAAGCCGAAGAGCCCGCGGAGCGTCATCAGGCGCTCGGACTGCTCGTTCACCCGGTCCGTGTACTGCTTGAAGATGTCGTACCGGCGGTTGCGGGTGGCGTGCTGGAGGCGGAAGACCGTCTCCGGGTCGAACAGGTGCGGCTCGCCCTCGCGGCGCCACTGGTACTCGCCGCCGATCTCCAGCGCGCGGTGCGTGGCCGCGATGCCGGAGGCCGGGTACGCCTTGGCGTGGCGCGCGGCCACCTCCTTGGCGATGACGTCCAGGCCGGCGCCGCCGATCTTGGTGGCGGTGCCGTTGAAGTAGGTCTCGACGAACTCGTCGTTCAGGCCGACGGCCTCGAAGACCTGGGCGCCGCGGTAGGAGGCGACGGTGGAGATGCCCATCTTGGACATGACCTTCAGGACGCCCTTGCCGAGCGCGTAGATCAGGTTCTTGATGGCCTGCTCCGGCTCCAGGCCGGACAGGAAGGTGCCCGCGCGCAGCAGGTCCTCGACGGACTCCATGGCGAGGTACGGGTTCACGGCGGCGGCGCCGTAGCCGATGAGCAGCGCGACGTGGTGGACCTCGCGGACGTCGCCGGCCTCGACCAGCAGGCCCACCTGGGTGCGCTGCTTGGTGGCGATGAGGTGGTGGTGCACGGCGGAGGTGAGCAGCAGCGACGGGATCGGCGCGTGCTCGGCGTCCGAGTGGCGGTCCGAGAGGACGATCAGGCGGGCGCCGTTCTCGATGGCCGCGTCGGCCTCGGCGCGGATCTCCGCGATCCGCGCGGCCAGCGCGTCGCCGCCGCCCGAGACCCGGTAGAGGCCCGAGAGGGTGGCCGCCTTCATCCCCGGCATGTCGCCGTCGGCGTTGACGTGTATCAGCTTGGCGAGCTCGTCGTTGTCGATCACCGGGAAGGGCAGGGTGACGCTGCGACAGGACGCGGCGTTCGGCTCCAGCAGGTTGCCCTGGGGGCCGAGCGAGGACAGCAGCGAGGTGACGAGCTCCTCGCGGATGGCGTCCAGCGGCGGGTTGGTGACCTGCGCGAAGAGCTGCGTGAAGTAGTCGAAGAGCAGCCGCGGGCGCTCGGACAGGGCCGCGATCGGGGAGTCCGTACCCATGGAGCCGAGCGGCTCGCCGGCGGTACGGGCCATCGGCGCGAGGATGACGCGCAGCTCTTCCTCGGTGTAGCCGAAGGTCTGCTGGCGGCGGGTGACCGAGGCGTGGGTGTGGACGATGTGCTCGCGCTCGGGCAGGTCCGACAGCTCGATCTCGCCGGTCTCCAGCCATTCGGCGTACGGAGCGGCGCCGGCGAGCTCGGACTTGATCTCGTCGTCCTCGATGATCCGCTTCTGGGCGGTGTCGACGAGGAACATCTTGCCGGGCTGCAGGCGGCCCTTGCGGACGACCTTGGCCGGGTCGATGTCGAGCACGCCGACCTCGGAGCCGAGGACCACGAGGCCGTCGTCGGTGACCCAGTAGCGGCCGGGGCGCAGGCCGTTGCGGTCGAGGACCGCGCCGACCTGGGTGCCGTCGGTGAAGGTGACGCAGGCCGGGCCGTCCCAGGGCTCCATCTGCGTGGAGTGGTACTTGTAGAACGCGCGGCGGGCCGGGTCCATCGAGGTGTGGTTCTCCCACGCCTCGGGGATCATCATCAGCACGCTGTGCGGCAGGGAGCGGCCGCCGAGGTGGAGCAGCTCCAGGACCTCGTCGAAGGAGGCGGAGTCGGAGGCGTCCGGGGTGCAGATCGGGAAGATCCGGTCCAGTGCGCCCTCGCCGAAGGCGTCCGACACCAGCTGGGACTCGCGGGCCTTCATCCAGTTGCGGTTGCCCTTGACCGTGTTGATCTCGCCGTTGTGCGCGACGAAGCGGTACGGGTGGGCGAGCGGCCAGGACGGGAAGGTGTTCGTCGAGAACCGCGAGTGGACCAGCGCGAGCGTGGAGGCGAAGCGGCGGTCGGAGAGGTCCGGGAAGAAGGGCTCCAGCTGGCCGGTGGTCAGCATGCCCTTGTAGACGATGGTGCGTGCGGAGAGCGACGGGAAGTAGACCCCGGCCTCGCGCTCGGCGCGCTTGCGCAGCACGAAGGCCTTGCGGTCCAGCTCGATGCCGCTGGTGCCTCCACCGGACACGAACAGCTGCGAGAAGGCCGGCATGGTGGCGCGGGCGCCGTTGCCGAGCAGGTCCGGCGTCACCGGGACCTCGCGCCAGCCGAGGACCGTCAGGTTCTCCTCGGCGGCGATGGCCTCGATCTGCTCCACGGCGACGGCCTGTGCGGTGCCGTCGGCGGGGAGGAAGGCGATACCGACGGCGTACGCGCCGGCCGCGGGAAGCTCGAATCCGGTGACCTCGCGCAGGAACGCGTCCGGCACCTGGGAGAGGATTCCGGCGCCGTCGCCCGAGTCGGGCTCGGATCCGGTGGCGCCTCGGTGCTCAAGGTTCCGCAATACGGTCAGCGCCTGCTCGACGAGCGTGTGGGTCGCCTCGCCGGTGAGGTTCGCCACGAAACCGACGCCACAGGCGTCCTTCTCGTTGCGCGGGTCGTACATGCCCTGCTGGGCGGGGCGACCGTCCATGGGCGACCAGGCGGTGTTGCTGAGGCCGGTCGCGGAGTGCGTGGATGCGGAACGCATCGGCTCTCCCGTCGTCGTCGTGGCATATGTGCATAGCCGAGGGACGACGTTGGCCCTCTGCGAAATTTCGTGCAGATTACATGATGACGACAATCCCGAGAAGCGGATATGCCATTCCAGCATGCGGACACTGCACGAAGCAGAAAAGAGGGGACTTTCGCAGGTGGGGTGGAATCGACCACGGGGCGAAGGTCCCGACGCGGGTGGGCCTCGTTGCCCGCAGCGCCCTGGTCTGATGCCCGGCGGACATGGGATCGAAACCGCCGAGTAACTGACTACTTATGTTGCGTGCCGCATAGTGTCTCACTCCCAGCGTGGTCAGCCTATGGCTCCGCCGATCCAGGTTCCCAGGATGTACGTCACACCCGCGGCCGCGCCACCCAGGACGAGCTGCCGCAGACCGCTGTACCACCAGGACCTGGCGGTGACCCGGGAAACGACCGCGCCGCAGGCGAAGAGCCCCACCAGGGCCAGCAGCACCGCGGGCCACAGGCTCGTGGCGCCGAGCAGGTACGGCAGTACGGGGAGCAGCGCGCCCAGCGCGAAGGACCCGAAGGAGGACACGGCCGCGACCAGCGGCGACGGCAGGTCGTCGGGGTCGATCCCGAGCTCCTCCCGGGCGTGGATCTCCAGCGCCTGCTCGGGGTCGCGGGACAGCTGCACGGCCACCTCGCGGGCCAGCGCCGGCTCGACCCCGCGCGAGACGTAGAGCTCGGCGAGCTCCTCCATCTCGTCGATCGGGTGCCCCAGCAACTGCTGGCGTTCTATGTCGAGTTCGGCCAAGACGAGCTCACGCTGCGAGGCGACCGAGGTGTACTCTCCGGCCGCCATCGAGAAGGCGCCCGCGGCGAGGCCGGCCAGCCCGGTGACCACGATGGTGTGCGGGGCGACGGTGCCGCCGGCCACACCGGTCATCAGGGCGAGGTTCGAGACGAGTCCGTCCATCGCACCGAAAACGGCCGGCCGCAGCCATCCGCCGTTGACGTCGCGGTGGGTGTGGTTGTCGCGGTGGGCGGTGTGCAGCGGTGCTTCGATGTCGATGATGGACATGGCGGCTTTCTCCCCTTTTGTACGAGTGGGTACGCGGAGGCAACGCCGCGCACGACACGCAGGCACCCACTCCCCCTGAACACCTCGAAACTACGCACGATTTCGGGTGCCCGCCAGCAAGGAAGGCCGTACTTACCTGGGGTTTTACGGGTCGGCGACCGGGTGACGAGGGTGCGGGCGGGGTGTTTCGCGACGAGCGACAAACCGTATGCCGTGGCACAAATCCCCCAAGGGCTCAAGATGAGTCCCATCAAGTGGAGAGGCGCGCCATGGAGCTGATTGCATGCAATCCGCAGGTCCTCCTCGAACGGGCCCGGGGCGCTCTTCTGGGGCTCGCGGTGGGTGACGCGCTGGGCGCCCCCGCGGAGAACATGAAGCCGTCGGAGATCCGGGCGAAGTGGGGCCGGATCGAGGGCTTCGTGTCGGAGGACCCGGCGGGCACGGACGACACCGAGTACGCGATCTTCTCCGGGCTGCTGCTGGCCCGCCACGGCTCGGCGCTCACGGTCTCGCACGTGGAGCGGGCCTGGCACCACTGGATCGCGGACCTCGACGAGGGACCGTTCCGCGGGGCCGGCTTCTCCGAGCGGGGCACGCTGGAGAACCTCCGGCGCGGGCTCGCGGCCCCGATCTCGGCGCAGCACCGCCACGCGTGGTCGGACGGCCTGGCCATGCGGGCGGCCCCCTTCGGGGTCTTCGCGGCGGGCCGCCCCGCGGAGGCGGCGCGCCTGGTCGCGATCGACGGCTGCGTGAGCCACGACGGCGAGGGCATCTACGGCGGCCAGGCGGTGGCGGCGGGGGTCGCGGCGGCGATGGCGGGCGGCAGCGCGGCCTCGGTGATCTCGGCGGCGCTGTCGGTCATCCCGTCCGACTCCTGGACGGCCCGCTCCCTGCGCCGGGCGGTGACGGCCGCCCCGCGCGGCGAGCGGGCGGTCCGCTCGGCGGTCGTGATCGGCGGCTACCCGTGGACGGACCTGGCCCCCGAGGCCGTCGGACTCGCCTTCGGGGCGTTCGCCGCGTACGGCGGCGACTTCGCGGGCTCGGTGCTGATGGCGGTGAACATGGGCCGGGACGCGGACACCACGGCGGCGGTGGCGGGCGCGCTGTCCGGTGCGATGGCCGGTACCTCCGCGATCCCTTCCACCTGGTCCTCGGCGATCGGCCCGGTCCGCGGCAGCTGCCTCCCCTCGATGCGCGGCTACCACGTCCTGGACATCGCGGACCTCCTCACCCCGGAATACGAGACCCCCCGATGACCCCACCCCCGGCCCCGGCACCCTTCACCCCGGACCCCCTGTCCGGCCCGCCCCCTGCGTCCGGACCCCCGCCGAAGCCGACGGCCGAACCGACGGCGGCTCCGACGGCGGCTCCGGCGACGGTGTCGGCTCCCGCCGCCACGCCGGCTCCCGTGTCCGCCCCGGCCATCGCGCCTCCACCGGTGCCGGCGCGGGGCCCCGCGCCGGCTTCCTCACCCGCACTGGAGCCCGCGTCGGCACCGGCGCCCGCGTCGGCACCGGCGCCCGCGGCCACGGCCGCGGTGGGCGGCGGGGTCCGGCGGATCGAGGGGCTGCTGCTCGGCCTGGCCGCGGGCGACGCCGCCGGATGGCCCGCGGCACGCCACCGCGCCAGCCGGATGCCCGAGTGGACGCGTCGCCTCACCCGCGAGCTCGACACCTTCGCCGAGCAGAACGCGACCACGACCCTCCCCGTCCCGATCGCCTTGAACCAGCCCCCCGAACCCCTGCGCCTCGGCCCGTCCGACGACGCCGAGTGGGCCGCCTTCGCCGCCGAGTCCGTCCTGACGGCGGCCGGGGTCCTGCTCAGCGACCTGAGCCGGTCGCGGCGGATGCGGGCCGCCATCGACCTGGCGTGGAACGCCCTGGCCAGCGAGGTCGCGGCCGCGGCCGAGCGGGCCCCGGAGGTGGAGTCGGCGGTGCTGCCGCTGCGCGCCCGGATCTCCGTACGGGCCGGCCTCGGCAACCTCGCCGCCGGGCTGCGCCCGCCCGCCACCGGGCACGACAACCCGCACTACTTCGACGACGCCGCCTGCATCCGCGCCTGCGTCCTGGCCGTCGTCCACCCCGGCGACCCGGCCGCGGCCGCCGACCTCGCCGAGTTCGACGCCCGCTACACCCAGGACGGCGACGGCGTCCACGGCGCCCGCGCCATGGCCGCCGCCATCGCCACCGCGCTCGGCGGCGCCGACACGGACACCGCCGTCGAGGCGGCCCTCGGCCAGCTCCCCGAGGCCACCGAGATCGGCCGCAACGCCCGTCACGCCGTCACACTCGCCCGTACCCATACGGGCGGTGGCGGCGCGTTCGCCATCGTCCCCACCCTCGAGCACGAGATCGTGGACCACGTCTACAGCTACGGAATCGCCGCCGCCGAGACCGTCCCGGTCGCCCTCGCCCTCGCAACCGCCGCCCGCGGCAAGGTCGTCGAGGCGGTACCGGCCGCCGCCTGCCTGTCCCGCGTCGCGGACTCCGCCCCGGCCCTCGCCGGCGCGCTCACCGGCGCGCTCGGCGGCGGCGACTCGATCCCCGCCGCCTGGCGCGACGCCTGCCGGACCCTCTCCGGCTGCGCCCTGCCCCGACTCGCGGGCACCGATCTCGTCGAACTCGCCGCGCTGCTCGCGCGTACGGAACTCACCTCGCCCAAGCCCCAGAACCAGAACCAGACCCACACCCACACCCAAGGAATGATGATTCGGACATGACGCTCACATTGGAGGACCGGGCCGCAGGCGCTCTGGTCGGAGCCGCCGTCGGCGACGCCCTCGGCGGCCCGGTGGAGGGCTGGAGCCCGGAACAGATCGTGGAACGGCACGGCGGCCGGGTGCACGGCATCGTCGGCCCCTGGTACGCGGACTGGCGTACGGCCAGGCCGATCGCCCCCTACCACAAGGGCGACGGGCACGTCACGGACGACACCCTCATGACGCACGCGCTGGTACGGGTCTACGAGGCCGTGCGGGACCACCTGGACGCCTACGCGGTCGCCGAGCACCTGGTCCCGGACCTGATGTCGACACCGCGCTGGATCCCGGAGCTGGAGGCGCAAGCCCTGCCCCTCCAGCGGGTCTTCCTCGCGGAGAAGTGGATCGTCACCCGGATCCACTACGCCCACGCCGATCCGCGCGAGGCCGGCGAGGGCAACATCGTCAACTGCGGGGCGGCGATGTACATGGCGCCGGTCGGCATCGTCAACGCGGGACATCCCGCCGGGGCCTACGCCGAGGCCCTGGACATCGCCGGGGCGCACCAGTCCTCGTACGGGCGGGAAGCCGCGGGGGTGTTCGCCGCGGCGGTCGCGGCGGCCTGCGCCCCCGGGGCCACGGCCGCGTCGGTGGTGGACACCGCGCTGTCCCTGGCCAAGGACGGCACCCGCGCCGCCATCGCGGCCGTACGCGAAGCCGCTTCGCGCCACCGGGACTTCGAGTCGGCGCTCGCCCCGCTCCGGGCGGCGGTGGTCCCGTACGACTCGGTCGGCCCGGACTACCGCGCTCCCTCGCTCGGCGCGCGCCGACCCTCGCGCCTGCACTCCATCGAGGAACTCCCGATCGCCCTCGGGATGCTGCTCGTCGCGGACGGGGCGTACGAGGCCGCGGTGCTCGGCGCCGTCAACTACGGCCGGGACTGCGACTCGATCGCCACGATGGCCGGGGCGCTCGCGGGAGCGATGGGCGGCGAGGCCGTGATCCCCGCCGCCTGGGCGAAGCAGGTCGCGGAGGCGAGCCGCCTGGACCTGCACGCCCCGGCCGCGTCACTGGCCGCTGTGGCCCGGGAGGTCTTCGTCCGCGACCGCGACCGCCGCCGCGCCCACGAGTCGGCCTTCTCCGCGATCACGCCCCCCGATGACCTCTGACCGCCCGGCCCCTCCCCCCGGGGCCCCCGCCCGCCCCGGCCCGGGTGTGGCCGCCGCCCACGGCGCCGATCTGATCCGGCTGACCTGGGCGCAGCCGGAGGATCTGGTCGGGCACGAGTTCCGGCAGGCGGCCGAGGACGGCCGGGCGCGGGCCGCCGAGCCACTGCTGCGGGCCTGGCTGGCCGCCGGCGGGCACACGGCGCCCGAGCGGGCCGGGGCCTCCCCCGCCCCTGCCCCGCCGCGGCTCCGCACCCTGGCGGCCCGCCTGCTGGACGAGCTCGCCGAGCTCCCGCGCCCACTGGGCCCCGACGAGCCGGAATCCTGGCCGGCCATCACCGCTTCCTGGCCCGCACCACCGCCCTCCACCGACCCCGCCCCGGTGACGGGGCCGGTCGGGCCCGGGCTGCGGCACAGGCTGGAGGCCGCGTGGGTGGGACGGGCCGCCGGGTGTCTGCTCGGGAAGCCCGTCGAGAAGCTGCCGCTCCACGGGATCCGGGCGCTGGCCCGGGCCACCGGGAACTGGCCGCTCGACGACTGGTTCACCGCCAAGGGCGTTCCCGCCGAGCTGCTCGCCGCCCACCCGTGGAACCGCCGCTCCGCCCCCACCTCCCTCGCCGAGAACATCGACGGCATGCCCGAGGACGACGACCTCAACCACCCCCTCCTCGGGCTCCTCCTGCTCCAGCGCCACGGCAAGACGTTCACCACCGCCGACCTCGGCCGCCTCTGGCTCGACGAACTCCCCGCCGGCCGCACCTTCACCGCCGAGCGCATCGCCTACCGCAACCTCCTCCAAGGGCTGGAGCCCCCCGACACCGCCACCCGCCACAACCCCTTCCGCGAATGGATCGGCGCCCTCATCCGCGCCGACGTCCACGGCTGGACCAACCCGGGCGACCCGGCCGCCGCCGCGGCCCAGGCGTACCGGGACGCCGCCCTCACCCACACCGCCAACGGCGTCTACGCCGCGCTCTTCATCGCCGCCGCGACCGCGCGGGCCGCCGCCGGCCGGGCCGACGTCCATACCGCGCTCCGGGCCGGGCTGGCCGTCGTACCGCCCCGCTCACGCCTCGCCGAAGCCGTCCGCTTCGGGATCACCACGGCGGAGCGCGAGGCCGACTTCGAGCGGGTCGTCGACCGCCTGCACGCCCGCTACGGCCACCACCACTGGGTCCACGCCCTCCCCAACACCGCCCTGATCGCCGCCGCCCTCACGCACGCGGACGGCGACTTCGGCCACTCCATCTGCCGTGCCGTGTCCGGGGGTTGGGACACCGACTCCAACGGGGCCACCGCCGGCGCCCTCTCCGCGCTGATCGCCGGCGAGGTCCCGCACCGCTGGTCCGCCCCGCTCAAGAACCGCCTCGCCACGACCGTCGCCGGCTTCGACGGCGCCGGCTTCGACACCCTCGCCCACCTCACCGCACAGGAGGCAGCACGCTCATGACGGCCATCGCCGTGCTCGGCAGTACCAACATGGACCTCGTGGCCTACGTCCCCAAGGCCCCCCGCCTCGGCGAGACCGTGACCGGCCGCGCTTTCCGCACTGTTCCCGGCGGCAAGGGCGCCAACCAGGCCGTCGCCGCCGCCCGCTCCGGCGGGGAGGTGGTGATGATCGGCGCGGTCGGCGCCGACGAGTTCGGCGTACGGCTGCGCTCCGCGCTCGCCGCGGCCGGGGTCGAGACGGCCGCGCTGCGCACCGTCGAGGGCGCCAGCGGCACCGCGCACATCACCGTGGACGACGAGGGCGGCAACAGCATCATCGTCATCCCGGGCGCGAACGCCCACGTCACGGGCCTGGAGGTGGGGGACGAGTCCCGCATCGCCGCCGCCGGCTCCCTCCTCCTCCAGCTCGAACTCCCCCTGGCCGCCGTCCTCGCCGGGGCCCGGGCCGCCCGCGCCCACGGCGTGCGCACCGTCCTCACCCCGGCTCCCGCCCAGCCCCTGCCGCCCGAACTCCTCGCCGCCACCGACCTGCTGGTGCCCAACGAGCACGAGGCCGCCGCCCTCACCGGGCTCACCGACCCCCGCCAGGCCGCCGAAGCGCTGCTGAACGACGTGCCCGAGGTGGTCGTCACCCTCGGCGCGGCCGGGGTGCTGTACGCCGCCCGCGGGCGGGAGCCGCTGACCGTGCCCGCGCCCCGGGTCCGGGCCGTGGACACCACCGCGGCCGGGGACACCTTCGTCGGCGCGCTCGCGGTGGCCCTCGGCGAGGGCCGGCCCGTGCCCGAGGCGCTGCGCTGGGCCTCCGCGGCCGCCGCGCTGTCCGTCCAGCGGCCCGGCGCCCAGGACTCGATGCCGTCCCGCGCCGAGACCGACGCCTTCGCCGGGCCAGAGGAACGGTCATGACCGGCACCGGCACTGGCACCGGTACCGGCGTCGCCCCCGCCCCCCTCGCCGGACTGCGGGTCCTCGACCTGGCCACCCTCTTCGCGGGCCCCCTCGCCGCCACCCTGCTCGGCGACTTCGGCGCCGAGGTGGTCAAGGTCGAGCACCCCCACCGCCCCGACCCCTCCCGCGGCCACGGTCCCGCCAAGGACGGCATCGGGCTCTGGTGGAAGCTCCTCGGGCGGAACAAGCGGACGATGACCCTGGACCTCTCCACCCCGGGCGGCCGGGACACCCTGCTGCGCCTCGCCGCCACCGCCGACGTGATCGTGGAGAACTTCCGGCCCGGCACCCTGGAGCGCTGGGGACTGGGCTGGCCCGAGCTGTCCGCCGCCAACCCGCGGCTGATCCTGACCCGCGTCACCGCCTTCGGCCAGCAGGGCCCGTACGCCCACCGCCCGGGCTTCGGCACCCTCGCGGAGGCGATGAGCGGGTTCGCCGCGATCACCGGCGAGCCGGACGGGCCGCCGACGCTGCCGCCGTTCGGGCTCGCGGACTCGATCGCCGCGCTGACCACCGCGTACGCCGTGATGACGGCGCTGGCCGGCCGCGACCGCACCGGGCAGGGCCAGGTCGTGGACCTGGCCATCATCGAGCCGATCCTGACGGTGCTCGGCCCGCACCCGCTCTGGTACGACCAGCTCGGCTACGTCCAGCCGCGCACCGGCAACCGCTCCACCAACAACGCCCCCCGCAACACCTACCGCAGCGCGGACGACCGCTGGCTGGCGGTCTCCGCCTCCACCCAGTCGATCGCCGAGCGCGTGCTGCGGCTGGTGGGCCGGCCCGAGCTGATCGCCGAGCCGTGGTTCGCGACCGGCTCGGGGCGGGCGGCCCACGCGCACGTGCTCGACGAGGCGGTGGGCGGCTGGATCGCCCGCCACAAGGCGGAGGAGGTCGTGGCCGCCTTCGAGGACGCCCAGGCCGCGGTCGCGCAGGTCTACGACGTACGGGACGTCATGGCCGACCCCCAGTACGCGGCCCTCGGCACGGTCACCGAGGTCGAGGACCCGGAACTCGGCCCGATCCGCATGCAGAACGTCCTCTTCCGGCTCTCCGGGACCCCCGGCGGGATCCACTGGGCCGGCCGCCCGCACGGCGCCGACACCGACGCCGTCCTCACCGAACTCGGCCTGAGCCCGGCCGAGATCATTGCTCTGCGCAGCGAGGGGGCCCTGTGATCCTGACCTGGCTGTACGTGCCCGGCGACCGCCCCGAGGTGGTCGTCAAGGCCCTGCGCTCCGGGGCCGACGCCGTGATCGTGGACCTGGAGGACGCGGTGTCGGCCTCCCGCAAGGAGTACGCCCGCGCCGCCACCGCCGAACTGCTCACCGGGGACCACCAGGTCCCCGTCCACGTACGGGTCAACGCCCTGGAGTCCCCCTGGGCCGGCGCCGACCTCGCCGCCCTGAGCGGTCTGCGGGGCCTGGCAGGGCTGCGTCTGCCGAAGGTCTCCGCGCCCGAGCAGGTCTCCGGCGTCGCCGAGCGCACCGGCGGGGTGGCCCTGTACGCCCTGCTGGAGTCCGCGCTGGGCGTGGAGCGCGCGTACGAGATCGGCCGCGCGCACCCCGCCCTGCGCGGGCTCTCCCTCGGGGAGGCCGATCTACGGGCCGACCTCGGGGTCAGCGCCGAGGCGGGGCTGGACTGGCCGCGCTCGCGGGTGGTGCTCGCCGCCCGGGCGGCGGGTCTGGCGCCCCCGGCCCAGTCGGTGTTCCCCGACATCCGGGACCTGGAGGCGCTGGCCGTCTCCTGCGCGCGCGGCCGCGCCCTCGGCTTCCTGGGCCGGGCGGCGATCCACCCGCGCCAGCTCCCGGTGATCGAGCGGTCCTACCTGCCCGGCCCGGAGGAGATCACCGCGGCCCAGGAGATCGTCACGGCCGCGCGGGCCACGCCGGGTGCGCAGGCGCTGCCCGACGGCCGGTTCGTGGACCCGGCGGTCGTGGCGGCGGCGCACCGCACCCTGACGCTGTCCCGGCGCACCGACCGGTGACCGGCCGGGGCGACCCGCCGGGATGATCAGTCGTTGAGGGCCGACCAGAGCCACTGGCCGCCGACCCGTACGTACAGCCGCTTGTTGACCGAGTCCACGGCCATCGTGCCGTCCAGCGGCGGGCGGGTGAAGGAGGCGTCGTTGACCGGTCCCGGGACCAGCCGCAGCGGCGGGTTCGGGGCGTTCTTGACCGGGACCGTGCCGGTGGCCTGGGCGCCGCTGCTGCCGTAGCTGTTCTCCACCCGGAAGTCGCCGGTGGACGACTGCTCGTAGTAGATGTGGGTGCCGGTCGGTGCGGTGCCGTAGAGGCCCACGACGTTGCGCAGCACCGCCGTCGAGCCGGGGCCGGAGTAGAGGGCCACGCCCGCGTTGACGGTGGCCTTCCCCGCCTTGTTGGCGATGACCACGTTCTCCAGGGCGCTGGAACTGGCCGCCCAGCTGATGATGTTGCGCGCGGTGGCCGGGGTACCGGCCGCGAAGTCGCCCGCGTAGCAGTAGATGTTCGTGGCGTAGACGTGCTTGGAGCCGGCGTCGGTCTTCAGGTGCGGGCCGCCCTGCATCCGGGAGGTCTCGAACTTGCAGTCCGTGATGTAGACGCCGTTGGGGTTGTTGGAGGTGACGGCGCCCTGGCCGATCCACAGCGCGCCGGTGCCGAAGGCCTCCAGGCGGCAGCCGGTGAAGTGGATCTGGTTGATGTTGTCCTGGCTGTAACCCCAGGTGTCCGCGGTGGCGGAGGAGGCGTTGCGCAGCCAGATGTTGGGCTGGGTGGTGCTGCCGGTGGCGCCGGTGCTGTCCTCGATGACGAGGTTGTAGAAGCGGGAGTCCCAGAACTCGACGGCGTCGATGCACATGTCGTTGTTCGACGACATGAAGACGTCGCGGAAGTAGGAGTTGTTGTTGTAGTAGAGCTCCAGCAGCAGTCCGGTCTTGCGGTTGCCGTTGAAGCCGAGGTTCTCCACCGAGCAGTAGCGGCGGTGGGTGGAGCCCGTCGAGCCGGAGGGGCCGGTGCCGGACATCCGCAGCAGGATGCCGTCGCCGCCCTTGATCAGCGTGGCCGCCTTGGCTCCGGCGCCGGCGAGGCGGATGCCGTCGCCCTTGACGGCCAGGGCCGGCTGCCCGGCGGTGGGCTTGACCAGGTACTTCCCGACGGGGAAGTAGACGGTGCCGCCGCCCGCGGCGGCCGCCGCGTCGAGCGCCCGCTGGATCGCGGGGGCGTCGTCGGCCGCGCCGTCGCCGATCGCCCCGTGCGTCTTGACGTCGAACCAGTCGGGCGTGCCCGCGGCCGTGGCCGCCGCGGCCGTCCCGCCGGTGGTCATCACGGCGGCGCCAGCGGCCAGTCCGGCCACGGCCCCGGTGAGCAGCGCCCTGCGGGCGGTCTTCGGCTGTCCGGTCATGTTCTCCCCCTCGACAACGATCATCGTCAGACATGATCATGCCAGCCGGGTGTGGCAGGTCCCGGACATGCCGAAGGGGCGCCGCGTCCGCGCGGCGCCCCTTCGGTCGGACCGTGTCAGGCCTTGTCGGCCTTGGCGTCGGCGGGCGCGTCCGTCTCGGGGTCGACCGCCTTGCCGGTCTCGGCGGCGTCCGCGGCCTCGGCGTCCTTCGGCTCTGCCGGGGCGTCCGCATCCGCATCCGCGTCGGCATCCGCGGCCGCCGCCGGAGCCGAAGCGTCCGCGGCCAGAGCCGAAGCGTCCGCGGCCGGAGCGCCGGAGGGGTCCGGCTCCACGACTTCCTCGCGGCCCGGCCGCAGCTTCGCCGACAGCACGAAGTAGGTGACGGCGAGGACGAACACGACGATCGAGGTCCAGACGTTCAGCCGCAGGCCCAGGATGTGGTGGGCCTCGTCGACCCGCATGTACTCGATCCAGCCGCGGCCGACGCAGTACGCGGCGACGTACAGCGCGAACGCCCGCCCGTGCCCGAGCTTGAAGCGGCGGTCGGCCCAGATCACCAGGGCGGCGACGCCGATGCACCACAGCGACTCGTACAGGAAGGTCGGGTGGTACGTCCCGGCGACCCGGTTCGGTCCGTCGCTGATCTTCACCGCCCAGGGCAGGTCGGTGGCGCGGCCGTACAGCTCCTGGTTGAACCAGTTGCCCCAGCGCCCGCAGGCCTGGGCCAGCGCGATCCCGGGGGCGAGGGCGTCCGCCCAGGCCGGCAGCGGGATGCCGCGCCGACGGCAGCCGATCCAGGCGCCGACCGCGCCCAGCGCGATGGCGCCCCAGATGCCGAGGCCGCCCTGCCAGATCTTGAAGGCGTCGACCCAGTCGCGGCCCTCACCGAAGTAGAGCTGGTAGTCGGTGATCACGTGGTAGAGGCGACCGCCGACCAGGCCGAACGGAACCGCCCACACGGCGATGTCCGCGACCGTGCCGGGCTTTCCGCCGCGGGCGACCCAGCGCTTGTTGCCGAGCCAGACGGCGACGAAGACGCCGATGATGATGCAGAACGCGTAGCCGCGCAGCGGGATCGGTCCGAGATGGATCACGCCGGTCGACGGACTGGGAATGAAGGCAAGGTTCATGGCAGACCCGACGCTACCCTGCCGGGCGGCGGGGACCGCAACCGCCCGGCAAGGTGCTGCTGAATCGAGACTGACCCAAACCGGCCCTACTCCTGCGAAGTCCCCCGGGGGGTGGACCTGGGGGCGCCCGCCTTCGACCTGGCGGACGCCGAAGCCGACGCGGAGGCCGACGGCGAGGCCGACGCCGACCCGGACGCCGAGGGCTTCGGGGCGGCCGACGCGCCGCCCGTGCCCTTGGCCGCAGCCTCCACCTGCTCCTTGAGCTTCTGCGGGGTCAGCGGATTGGCCTGGTCGGCGAAGATGTCCTTGCCGTCGAGCTGCACGGTCGGGGTGCCGCGGAACTTCCCGGCCCGGAAGGCCTCATTCGACTTCATCACCCAGGCGTCGTGCTTGCCGTCCTCGACGCAGGAGCGGAACTCGGCGGTGTCGAGCCCCTCCACCTTGCCCGCCAGCTCCAGCAGCTTCGCGTTCTTCGCGTACGCGTCGTTGACCTCCTCCGGCTGGTTCTGGAAGAGCACGTCGTGGTACGCGGGGAACTTGCCGGCGTCCTGGGCGCAGGCGGCCGCATTGGCGGCCCGCAGCGATCCGCTGCCGCCCATGTTCCCGTCGATCAGGGTCGCCAGGTGGTAGTCGACCTTGAGCAGCCCCTTGGCCTCCAGCTCCTGGATGACGGCCCGGTAGTTGTCCTCGAAGGCCTTGCAGGCCGGGCAGCGGAAGTCCTCCCACACGGTGAGGGTGGACTTGGCCCCGTCCTTGCCGGCCCGGATGGCGAGCGCGTCCTTGCCGGTGGCTCCCGAGGGGGCCACCACGGGACCGCCCTTGGCCGAGGAGCCGTCCTTTCCGGTGTTGGCCGCGATCAGGCCGACGACGGCCGCCAGGCCGAGTACGCCGACCACCGCCGACGCCACGACGAGGGTCCGCCGGCGCTTGTCCCGGGTCTTCTGCCGCTCGCGCTCCACGAGGAGTCGCTCCCGGGCCGATCGTTTCGTCGCATCGCGGTTCGCACCGTCGTTCTTCTCGCTCACGTTCGGCCAAACGAAGCGGGGAGGCACTCGCGTGCCTCCCCGCTCCCGTTTCCACTCGAACGGGCTACAGAACCCCGGTCGGGGCCCGCCCGGCGTCAGGACCTGCGTACGCCTTCCGCAAGCTCGCCCGCCAGAGCCCGCACGGCGGCCAGGCCCGCGGCCTCGTCCGGCGCGTCCAGCAGCAGCTTGACGAAGGCCGAGCCGACGATGACGCCGTCGGCGAAGCCGGCGACCTCCTTGGCCTGGACGGCGTTGGAGACCCCCAGGCCGACGCAGACCGGCATCTCGGTGGTCGCGCGGGTGCGGCGCACCAGGTCCTGGGCCTCGTTGCCGACCGATTCGCGGGTGCCCGTGACGCCCATCAGCGAAGCGGCGTAGACGAAGCCGGAGCCGGCCGCCGTGATGGTGGCCAGGCGCGCGTCCTTGCTGCTGGGGGCCACGACGAAGACGGTCGCCAGAGCGTGCTTCTCCGCGTGCTCGCGCCACAGCGCGGACTCCTGGACCGGCAGGTCGGGCAGGATGCAGCCCGCGCCGCCGGCCGCGGCCAGCTCGGCCGTGAACCGCTCGACGCCGTAGCGGTCGATGGGGTTCCAGTACGTCATCACCAGGATCGGGGCGCCGGTCGCCTCGTGCGCCTCGCGCACGGTGCGCAGCACGTCGGCGATCTTGACGCCGCCGCGCAGGGCGATGTCGTCGGCGGTCTGGATGATCGCGCCGTCCAGCACGGGGTCGCTGTGCGGGAGGCCGATCTCGACCACGTCCGCACCGCCCGCGAGGACCGCCTTGGCGGCCTCGATGGCCCCGTCCACGGTCGGGAAGCCGGCCGGGAGGTAGGCGACCAGGGCCGCGCGGTTCTCGGACTTGGCCTTGGCGAGCGTCCTGCTCAGCAGCTCGATGTTGCCGGTGCTCACTTCGACTCCCCTTCGGCAGCGCCGTCGTACAGCCCGAAGTAGCGGGCCGCCGTGTCCATGTCCTTGTCGCCGCGGCCGGACAGGTTGACCACGATCAGCCCGTCCTTGCCCAGCTCCTTGCCCAGGTCGAGGGCGCCGGCCAGGGCGTGCGCGGACTCGATCGCCGGGATGATGCCCTCGGTGCGCGAGAGCAGGCGCAGCGCCTGCATCGCCTGGTCGTCGGTGACCGCGCGGTACTCGCCGCGGCCGGTGTCCTTGAGGTAGGAGTGCTCCGGGCCGATGCCCGGGTAGTCCAGACCGGCCGAGATCGAGTACGGCTCGGTGATCTGGCCCTCCTCGTCCTGGAGGACGTAGCTGCGGGAGCCGTGCAGGATCCCGGGCTCGCCGGCGGTCAGGGTGGCCGCGTGCTCGCCGCTCTCCACGCCGTGTCCGGCGGGCTCGAAGCCGACCAGGCGGACGTCGGCGTCCGGGATGAAGGCGTGGAAGAGGCCGATGGCGTTGGAGCCGCCGCCGACGCAGGCCGCGACGGCGTCGGGCAGCCGGCCCGTGCGCTCCAGGATCTGGCGGCGGGCCTCGACACCGATGACCCGGTGGAAGTCGCGGACCATGGCCGGGAAGGGGTGGGGGCCGGCGACCGTGCCGAAGAGGTAGTGGGTCCGGTCCACATTGGCGACCCAGTCGCGGAACGCCTCGTTGATGGCGTCCTTGAGGGTGCGGGAGCCGGACTTCACCGCAATGACCTCGGCGCCGAGCATCCGCATGCGGGCGACGTTCAGCGCCTGGCGCTGGGTGTCGATCTCGCCCATGTAGATGGTGCACTCGAGGCCGAAGAGGGCGCAGGCGGTGGCGGTGGCCACGCCGTGCTGGCCGGCGCCGGTCTCGGCGATGACGCGGGTCTTGCCCATGCGCTTGGTGAGCAGCGCCTGGCCCAGCACGTTGTTGATCTTGTGCGAGCCGGTGTGGTTCAGGTCTTCGCGCTTGAGGAAGATCCGCGCGCCGCCGGCGTGCTCGGCGAAGCGGGGCACCTCGGTGAGGGAGCTGGGGCGGCCCGTGTAGTTGACCATCAGGTCATCGAGCTCGGCCGCGAAGGCCGGGTCGTTCTTGGCCTTCTCGTACTCGACGGCGACCTCGTCCACGGCGGCGACGAGCGCCTCCGGGATGAACTTGCCGCCGAAGTCGCCGAAGTAGCCCTCGGCGTTGGGGACGTGACCCTCCGGGTCCGGGATGAAGAACTCGCTCGCGGTGCTGGACATGCCAGGTGCTCCTACGGATTGCGTCACGGGTGGTTTTCACCGTATTGCGCCGTCCGCCCGTCGCGCGCACACCCCGCTGGGGCATGCCGTGCGTACGGTACGGAGCGTCCCGCCCCCGGAGCCGGTCGGCGGGGCGGCAGGACGTACGGGGACGCCGGCGGCCGCGGTGTACGGCGTACACCGGGGGCGGCACTCCTCGTTACGGCGCGACTCCGCGACGCCATCGCATGCCGTTGACCTGACCGGGCTCGGAGCCGATCACATAGCGCACCCGTCGCCCGTGCACACGCCGGGCCGGGGCGCGGCAGCCGCGGGGGCGGCAGCCGCGCGCCAGGGGCGCGTGTGCCGTCGGCACGGCGGCCGGGCCGGAGCCCGGTCGGGTGCGGACGGAGGAGCGGTCGGGTGCCATGGGTGCGGGTCAGCTCCGCCCGTGGCGCAGGGCGGGGTGGGCGCCGGCGGCGACGAGGTCGGCCACGGCCGCCTTCGGGTCGCGTCCGGTCACCAGGGACTCCCCTACGAGGACGGCGTCGGCGCCCTCGTTGGCGTAGGCGATCAGGTCGTGCGGCCCACGGATGCCGGACTCGGCGATCTTGACGATGTGGGCCGGGATCTCGCCGACGACGCGCTCGAAGGTGGAGCGGTCGACCTTGAGGTCCTTGAGGTTGCGGGCGTTGACGCCGATGATCTTGGCACCGGCGGCGACCGCGCGCTCGACCTCCTCCTCGTCGTGGACCTCCACGAGCGGGGTGAGGCCGATGGACTCGGCCCGCTCGATGAGGGAGACGAGGGCCTCCTGGTCCAGGGCCGCGACGATCAGCAGCACGAGGTCGGCGCCGTAGGCGCGGGCCTCCCACAGCTGGTACGCCGTGACGATGAAGTCCTTGCGCAGGATCGGGATGTCCACGCGGGCGCGGACGGCCTCCAGGTCGGCCAGCGAGCCGCCGAAGCGGCGCTGCTCGGTCAGCACGGAGATGACCGCCGCACCGCCCGCCTCGTAGTCTGCGGCGAGCGCGGCCGGATCGGCGATGGCCGCCAGCGCGCCCTTGGACGGGCTGGAGCGCTTGACCTCGCAGATCACCTTGACGCTGTCGCCGCGCAGGGCAGCGACGCCGTCCTTGGCCTGGGGCGCCTTGGCGGCACGCTCCTTGAGCTCGTCGAGGCTGACGCGCGCCTGCCGTTCGGCAAGGTCTTCGCGGACCCCTTCGATGATCTCGTCGAGCACACTCACGCGAGCGGCCCCCTTCCGGGTCGATGACGGTCGGCCGCCTTGCAGACACGTTCAACAGCAAGGTCGGCAATTCAAATGGTATCCGCAGGACGCCTTGCCCTCCGCACGCGGTTGACGGCGTCCCATTAAGTGGACATTCGGAATCTGCACTTCATCTATACCTCAGGGCGCCAGTGCCGAGCCGAAGGGCAAGTTTCGGACAACCGAGAAGACCAAGGCCACGGCACCGATCCCCCACCAGTACAGCGGCCTCAGGGCGAACCGCGGAGACGGGCCGCCCCGACCGGCGCGAACCAGCCAAAGAATCATGAAGCCCGCGAAGGCGAAATAGCCCACCACCGCCATCGCGTTTGCCCCGAAAGCGGCGACGAGATCGCCGTGGGCGAACGCGTGCGCACTGCGCAGTCCGCCACAGCCCGGGCAGAGAATTCCGGTGAGCCGGAACAGCGGGCAGACCGGATAGTGGCCGGGCTCGTTCGGGTCCACGGTGCCCACGTACGCGAGCGCCGCGGCGGCGGCGGCCAGCGTGAGCGCCGGGGCGGCCAGCCGCCGGGCCCGGGAGGGGGCCGGCGCGGGGGCCGCCGGTGCCCGGGGCGGCACCGCGTCGGAAGTGCGAGAGGCGTCCACCAGCTGATTCTCTCCGCTCATGACAAAAGGCGCAGCCCGACAGGGCCGCGCCTCTCGAAGCCGACGGTCGTGACGTCGACGCTGCCGACTCAGACCTTCGCGGGGACCTTGCCGGCGGCGTTGGCGGCGATGACCTCCGCGAGGTCGTTGTGGGGGGCCTTCGGCGCGCCCATGCCCGCGGCCTTCATGGCCATGCCCACGACACCGCCGAGCGCGACGACGACGAGGCCGGCCCAGAAGCCGAGCGGGTTCGCCAGCACCATGAAGGCGCCGGAGACGCAGAAACCGATGAAGGCGATGATGACACCGGTCCAGGCGGCCGGGGTGTGTCCGTGGCTAGTGCCCGCCATGAGTTGCTCCTCGTTGCTCTGTCGCACGTCGCACGTGCTGTGTCGAACGCTCGGTGGTCATTGTCCCGCACCGGGCGGTGTCCGCGTCCAGCGGGTCGGTCCGGGCCCGGTCGCGGGGTGGTCGCGGGCCGGTCGCGCCCTCAGCGGGTGGGGTCCTCGCCCCGGTCCAGGGCCTTCCACAGGTCCTCGGGCCGGTCCGGGTCCACCGCCGCGACCCTGCGGGCACGCGGGCTCCCGTCGCGCTCGTAGCGGCCGCCCATGGCCGGCCAGCCCCGTCCGTAGCGCAGGGCCAGCAGCCCCGCCACCAGGATCAGGGCCGCCCCGGCCGCCGTGATGTAGGGCCACGCCGTGTGCGTCAGTCCGGCCACGTGCGCCGCGGTGTCCGCCGCCGCACGGGCGGCCTCCGCGTCGAGCGCCCGGCGGCCGTCGGCGTTGAAGAGCGCGGCCAGCGCCGCGCCCAGGCCGCTCAGCGCGAGGAGCCCGGACACCAGCAGCCGGCTCTTGCCGCGTACGGCGAAGACGGCGACCAGGGCGGCCAGGCCCACGATGGCCAGGGCCGCCGGAAGGCCGGTGACGGCCCGCCCGTCCGCGGTCAGCGGCAGCGAGCCCCCGCCGAGGGCGGCGCTCCCGCGGGCCCAGACGCGGCCGGAGGCGAGCAGGACGACGGTGGCGCCGAGCGTGCCGAGCAACAGGGCCACGGCAACGCTGCGGCGGCTGCTGCGGCCGGCTGCGGCGTCGGGGCCCTCGGGCTCGGAGGCGGCGTCGTTTCGGGGCGGGGGTACGGCACTCACGTACCCCACTATCCCCTACCGCCTCAGCGGCTGTGGAGCCGGTTCGCCGCTCCCACCGCGCGGAGCACGGCGGCCGCCTTGTTGCGGCACTCCTTGTCCTCCAGCTCGGGCACCGAGTCCGCGACGACACCCGCGCCGGCCTGGACGTACGCGGTCCCGTCGCGCAGCAGCGCCGTACGGATGGCGATGGCCGTGTCGGAGTCCCCGGCGAAGTCGAGGTAGCCGACGCAGCCGCCGTACAGGCCGCGGCGGGAGGGCTCCAGCTCCTCGATGATCTGCATGGCGCGCGGCTTGGGAGCGCCGGACAGGGTGCCGGCCGGGAAACAGGCGGTGAGCACGTCGAAGGCGGTCTTGCCCTCGGCGACACGGCCCGTCACGGTCGAGACGATGTGCATGACCTGCGAGTACCGCTCGATGGTCATGAAGTCGACGACCTCGACGGAGCCCGGCTCGCAGACCCGGCCCAGGTCGTTGCGCCCCAGGTCGACGAGCATGAGGTGCTCGGCGCGCTCCTTCGGGTCGGCCATCAGCTCGTCCGCGAGGTCGTTGTCCTCCTGCGGGGTCGCGCCGCGGTGCCGGGTGCCGGCGATCGGGTGCACCATGGCGTGGCCGTCCTCGACCTTGACCAGGGCCTCGGGGCTGGACCCGACCACGTCGAAGCCGTTCTCGAAGCGGAACAGGTACATGTACGGCGACGGGTTCGTGGCCCGCAGCACCCGGTAGACGTCCAGCGCGGAGGCGAGGCAGGGGGTCTCGAACCGCTGCGAGGGCACCACCTGGAAGGCCTCGCCGGCCCGGATGCGCTCCTTGATGTCCACGACGGCCGCCTGGTACTCCTCGCCGCCCCACAGCGCGTCGTAGGGGGGCAGTACGGAGACCGGCAGCGGGGCCGGGGTGTAAGGGGCGGGCCGGGCGAGATCGGCCTCCATGGCGTCGAGCCGCGCGACGGCGTCCGCGTACGCCTCGTCCACACCCGTGTCGAGGTCGTTGTGGTTGATGGCGTTGGCGATGAGCAGGACCGTGCCGTCCCAGTGGTCCATGACCGCCAGGTCGGAGGTGAGGAGCATGGTCAGCTCGGGCAGCTGGAGGTCGTCGGTGCCGTGCTCGCCGATGCGCTCCAGGCGGCGCACGATGTCGTAGCCGAGGTAGCCGACCATCCCGCCGGTGAAGGGGGGCATGCCGGAGGCGAGGTCGCGGGGGGTGTGCAGGGCCTCGACGGTCAGCCGCAGGGCCTCCAGCGGGTCGCCGGCGGTCGGGACGCCGATGGGCGCGGAGCCGATCCAGTGGGCCTGGCCGTCCCGGACGGTGAGGGTCGAGTCGCTCCGTACGCCGACGAAGGAGTAGCGGGACCAGGAGCGGCCGTTCTCGGCGGACTCCAGCAGAAAGGTTCCCGGACGTTCGCCGGCCAGCTTGCGGTAGAGCCCGACGGGGGTGTCCCCGTCGGCCAGCAGCTTGCGGCTCACGGGGATGACGCGGCGGTCGGCCGCGAGCTTGCGGAACGTCTCGAGATCCATCGGGTGGGACCTTTCCTAACCTATTCGGCGGCCTGGCCGGAGGCGTCGGCCAGGGGCAGGACATCGGCATCGAAGCAAGTGCGAGCGCCGGTGTGACAGGCCGCCCCGACCTGGTCCACCTTGACGAGCACGGTGTCGGCGTCGCAGTCGAGGGCGACGGACTTCACGTGCTGGAAGTGGCCGGAAGTATCCCCCTTCACCCAGTACTCGCCGCGGCTGCGCGACCAGTACGTGCAGCGGCCGGTGGTCAGGGTCCGGTGCAGGGCCACGTCGTCCATCCAGCCGAGCATGAGCACCTCGCCGGTGTCGTACTGCTGGGCGATGGCCGGTACCAGACCGTCCGCGGAGCGCTTGAGGCGCGCGGCGATGGCGGGGTCGAGGGAAGACGTACTCATGGGTGCCATTGTGCCGCGAGAAGGTCGCGGTTACGGATCACTGTCCGCCTGATGAGCAGCCATGGGGCGGGTTCCGGCCGTAGGCTGGCCCGCATGTCTACCCATGCGAAGCGTGAACGACTGCTGCTGGCCGATCTGTTGGAAGCGGCCGGCCCGGAGGCGCCGACGCTGTGCGACGGCTGGAGCGCGCGGGAGCTGGCGGCGCACGTGGTCGTCCGGGAGCGCCGGCCGGACGCGGCGGGCGGTCTGCTGCTGAACGTGCTCAAGGGACGGCTGGACGCGGCGATGGCCGAGTACGCGGCCAAGCCCTACGAGGAGCTGATCCAGTTGATCCGGACGGGTCCGCCGAAGCTGTCGGTGTACGCGCTGAAGCAGATCGACGAGGCGGCGAACGCGGTGGAGTTCTTCGTGCACGCGGAGGACGTCCGGCGGGCGCAGCCGGACTGGTCGCCGCGGGTGCTGGACCCGGTGTTCGCGGACGCGCTGTGGTACCGGCTGGAGAAGCTGGCCCGGCTGACGGGCCGCCGCTCCCCGGTGGGCCTGGTGCTGCGCCGCCCGAACGGCCAGACGGCGGTGGCGCACAAGGGCGCGCCGGTGGTGACGGTGACCGGCGAGCCGGGCGAGCTGACGCTGTTCTGCTTCGGCCGCCAGGACGCTGCCGCGGTGGAACTGGACGGCGAGAAGTCGGCGGTGGCCTCCCTGACGACGGCGAAGCTCGGCATCTGACCCGCCCGGCGGCCCTGCCGGGGCTCCGCCCCGGACCCGCGCCTCGAACGCCGGCCGAAAGCCGGCCTCCGGGTACCCCCTGACGAAGTCCGGGGGTACCCGGGGCGCGGGTCCGGGCGGAGCCCGGGGTCCCGTTCAGCCTGTCCGGCGGTTCAGCGGACCGGGTGGCCCGCCTCGCGCAGGACGTCCTTGACCTCGGAGATCCGCAGGTCGCCGAAGTGGAACACGGACGCCGCGAGCACCGCGTCGGCGCCCGCCGCGATCGCCGGAGGGAAGTGCGCGAGCTCGCCCGCGCCGCCCGAGGCGATGACCGGGACCGTGACGTGTTTGCGCACCGCCGCGATCATCTCGGTGTCGTACCCGTTCTTGGTGCCGTCCGCGTCCATCGAGTTCAGCAGGATTTCCCCGGCGCCCAGTTCGGCCGCCCGGTGCGCCCACTCGACGGCGTCGATGCCGGTGCCCTGGCGGCCGCCGTGCGTGGTGACCTCGAAGGAGCCGGTGGGGGTGCGGCGGGCGTCCACCGACAGCACCAGCACCTGCCGGCCGAAACGCTCGGCGATCTCCCGGATCAGCTCGGGCCGGGCGATGGCGGCGGTGTTCACGCCGACCTTGTCCGCGCCCGCCCGCAGCAGCTTGTTCACGTCGTCCGCGGTGCGGACCCCGCCGCCGACGGTCAGCGGGATGAAGACCTGCTCGGCGGTGCGGCGCACCACGTCGTAGGTGGTCTCGCGGTTCCCGGAGGACGCGGTGATGTCGAGGAAGGTCAGCTCGTCGGCGCCCTCGGCGTCGTACAGCTTGGCCATCTCCACCGGGTCGCCGGCGTCGCGCAGGTTCTGGAAGTTGACGCCCTTGACGACCCGGCCGTTGTCCACGTCCAGGCAGGGGATCACCCGTACCGCGAGGGTCATGAGGACACCTGCTTGTACGCCTCGACCTCGACCTCGACGACCATGCCGGGGTTGACGAACCCGGAGACGATGATCATGGAGGCGGCGGGCCGGACCTCGTCGAAGAGCGTCTTGTGGGCGCGGCCGACCTCGTCCACGTCCCGGGCGTGCGTGAGGTACATCCGGGTGCGGACCACGTGCTCGGGGCCGAGGCCGACCTGAGCCAGGGCCTTGAAGGCGACGTCGAAGGCGCCCACGGCCTGGTCGTACGGGCCGTTGGCGTCGGCCGCGGTGCAGCCGGAGACCAGGACGAGGCCGTTCGGGAGCTGGACGGCGCGGGAGTAGCCGATGACGTCCTCGTAGGCGCCGCCGGAGGAGATGCGGCGCACCTCGGGAGTGCTGCTCATGCGGAGACCGCCTTCAGGGCTTCTTCCAGGGTGAACGCCTTGGCGTACAGGGCCTTGCCGACGATGGCGCCCTCGACGCCGAGCGGCACCAGCTCGGACAGGGCCCGCAGGTCGTCCAGGCTGGAGACGCCGCCGGAGGCGACGACCGGCCGGTCGGTGGCGGCGCAGACGCCCCGCAGCAGCTCCAGGTTGGGGCCGGTCAGCGTGCCGTCCTTGCCGATGTCGGTGACGACGTACCGGGCGCAGCCCTCGGAGTCCAGGCGCGCGAGGGTCTCGTAGAGGTCCCCGCCCTCGCTGGTCCAGCCGCGGCCCTTGAGGGTGGTGCCGCGGACGTCGAGACCGATCGCGATCCTGTCGCCGTGTTCGGCGATGGCCTTGGCGGCCCACTCGGGGGTCTCCAGGGCGGCGGTGCCGAGGTTGACGCGGGTGCAGCCGGTGGCGAGGGCGGCGGCGAGCGAGGCGTCGTCGCGGATGCCGCCGGACAGCTCGACCTTGATGTCCATGACGCCGGTGATCTCGGCGACGAGCGCGCGGTTGTCCCCGGTGCCGAAGGCGGCGTCCAGGTCGACCAGGTGCAGCCATTCGGCGCCGGCGGCCTGCCAGGCGAGGGCCGCCTCCAGCGGGGAGCCGTAGGAGGTTTCGCTGCCGGAGACGCCGTGTACGAGGCGTACGGCCTGGCCGTCGCGGACGTCGACCGCGGGGAGGAGTTCAAGCTTGGCTGTGGGCACAGTCATCACAGGGTCTCGATCCAGTTGGTGAGGAGCTGGGCTCCGGCGTCGCCCGACTTCTCGGGGTGGAACTGGGTGGCCCACAGGGCCCCGTTCTCCACCGCCGCGACGAAGGGTTCGCCGTGGGTGGCCCAGGTGACCTTGGGGGCGCGGATCAGCGGGTTGGTGACTTCCAGGGACCACTGGTGCGCCGCGTAGGAGTGCACGAAGTAGAACCGGGCGTCGGCGTCGAGGCCGGCGAAGGCCTGGCTGTCGGCCGGGGCGTCGACGGTGTTCCAGCCCATGTGGGGGACGACCGGGGCCTTGAGCGGGCCGACCGTGCCGGGCCACTCGTCGAGGCCCTCGGTCTCGACGCCGTGCTCGATGCCGCGTTCGAAGAGGATCTGCATGCCGACGCAGATGCCCATGACCGGGCGGCCGCCGGAGAGCCGGCGGCCGATGATCCAGTCGCCGCGGACGGACCGCAGGCCCTGCATGCAGGCGGAGAAGGCGCCGACGCCGGGGACGAGGAGTCCGTCGGCGTCCATGGCCTTGTCGTAGTCGCGGGTGATCTCCACGTCCGCGCCGGCGCGCGCGAGGGCGCGCTCGGCGGAGCGGACGTTGCCGAAGCCGTAGTCGAAGACGACGACCTTCTTGGTGGGGGCGGCAGCGCTCATTCCCAGATTCCTTGGATCCGCAGGACTCCGGCGACGAGACACATCGCGGAGGCGATGGCGAGCAGGATGACGACCGACTTGGGCATCTGCTGCTTCTGGAAGGAGTAGACGCCGCCGGCCAGGAAGAGGCCGACGACGATCAGGATGGTGTTGAGGCCGTTCACGGCTAGAGGGCGCCCTTCGTGGAGGGCAGGATGCCGGCCGCGCGCGGGTCGAACTCGGCGGCGTAGCGCAGGGCGCGGGCGAGGGCCTTGAACTGGCACTCCACGATGTGGTGGGCGTTGCGGCCGTACGGGACGTGGATGTGCAGCGCGATCTGGGCCTGCGCGACGAAGGACTCGAAGATGTGCCGGGTCATCGTCGTGTCGTACGAGCCGATCATCGGCGCCATGTTCTCGGGCTCGGTGTGCACGAGGTACGGGCGGCCGGAGAGGTCGACGGTCACCTGGGCGAGGGACTCGTCGAGCGGCACGGTGCAGTTGCCGAAGCGGTAGATGCCCACCTTGTCGCCGAGGGCCTGCTTGAAGGCGGCGCCGAGCGCGAGGGCGGTGTCCTCGATGGTGTGGTGGCTGTCGATGTGCAGGTCGCCGTCGGTCTTGACCGTGAGGTCGAAGAGGCCGTGGCGGCCGAGCTGGTCGAGCATGTGGTCGTAGAAGCCCACGCCCGTCGAGACGTCGACCTTGCCGGTGCCGTCGAGGTTTATCTCGACGAGGACCGAGGTCTCCTTCGTGGTCCGTTCGACCCGTCCGATGCGGCTCATGCGTGCTGCTCCTTCTTGAGTGCGCGAACCGCTTCCAGGAACGCGTCGTTCTCGGCCGGGGTGCCCGCGGAGACCCGCAGCCGGCCCGGTACGCCGTTGTCCCGGACCAGGACGCCCCGGTCGAGGATCTTCTGCCAGGCGGTGTGGGAGTCCTCGAACGTCCCGAACTGGATGAAGTTCGCGTCGGACTCGGTGACCTCGTAGCCGATCGCCCGCAGTTCGGCGACGAGGCGGTCCCGCTCGGCCTTGAGCTGCTCGACGTAGCCGAGCAGGGTGTCGGTGTGCTCCAGCGCCGCGAGCGCTGTCGCCTGGGTGACGGCCGAGAGGTGGTACGGCAGGCGCACCAGCTGTACGGCGTCCACGACCGCGGGGTGCGCGGCCAGGTAGCCCAGGCGCAGTCCGGCGGCGCCGAAGGCTTTGGACATGGTCCGGGAGATCACCAGGTTCGGCCGGCCCTCGATGAGGGGCAGCAGCGAGTCCCGGTGGCTGAACTCCACGTACGCCTCGTCGACGACCACCAGCGAGGGCTTGGCCGCCTGCGCGGCCTCGTAGAGCGCGAGGACGGTCTCGGCCCCGACCGCGGTGCCCGTGGGGTTGTTGGGCGAGGTGATGAAGATGACGTCGGGGGCGTGCTCGGCGATGGTCCGCTCCGCGGCCTCCACGTCGATGGTGAAGTCGTCCCGGCGCGGGCCGGAGATCCAGCCCGTCCCGGTACCGCGGCTGATCAGGGCGTGCATCGAATACGAGGGCTCGAAGCCGATCGCGGTGCGGCCCGGCCCGCCGAAGGTCTGGAGCAGCTGCTGGATGACCTCGTTGGAGCCGTTGGCGGCCCAGACGTTCTTCATGGCGACCGGGTGCTTGCCGGTACGGGTGAGGTAGGCGGCCAGCTCGGTCCGCAGCTCGACCGCGTCACGGTCGGGGTAGCGGTTGAGGGTGCGGGCGGCGTCGGCAACGCGCTCGGCGATGCGCCGTACGAGCTCCTCGGGCAGCTCGTACGGGTTCTCGTTGGTGTTCAGCTTGACGGGCACGTCGAGCTGGGGGGCGCCGTACGGGGTCTTGCCGCGCAGCTCGTCCCGGATGGGGAGGTCGTCGATGCCGATGGTGCCGGTCATGAGGTCGGTACCTTCCAGCCGAAGCGCGCCTTCAGGGCGGCGCCGTGCGCGGGCAGGTCCTCGGCCTCGGCGAGGGTCACCACGTGGTGGGTGACCTCGGCGAGGGCGTCGCGCGTGTAGTCGACGATGTGGATGCCGCGCAGGAAGGACTGCACGGACAGGCCCGAGGAGTGGCAGGCGCAGCCGCCGGTGGGCAGCACGTGGTTCGACCCGGCGCAGTAGTCGCCGAGCGAGACCGGGGCCCACGGACCGACGAAGATCGCGCCGGCGTTGCGCACCCGGGCGGCCCAGGCGGCCGCGTCGGCGGTCTGGACCTCAAGGTGCTCGGCGCCGTACGCGTCGACGACCTTGAGGCCGTCCTCCAGGCTGTCGACCAGCACGATCGCGGACTGCCGGCCCGCGAGCGCCGGCTTGATCCGGTCCTCGACGTGCTTGGTGGCCGCGACCTGCGGCGCCAGCTCCTTCTCGACGGCGTCCGCGAGCTCCGCGCAGTCCGTGACGAGGACCGCCGCGGCCAGCGGGTCGTGCTCGGCCTGGCTGATCAGGTCGGCGGCGACGTGCACCGGGTCGGCCGTGGAGTCCGCGAGGACCGCGATCTCGGTCGGTCCGGCCTCGGTGTCGATGCCGATCCTGCCGGTGAAGTAGCGCTTGGCGGCGGCGACCCAGATGTTGCCGGGGCCGGTCACCATGTTGGCGGCCGTGCAGTCCTCGGTGCCGTACGCGAACATCGCGACGGCCTGGGCCCCGCCGACCGCGTACACCTCGTCGACGCCCAGCAGCGCGCAGGCGGCGAGGATCGTGGGGTGCGGCAGACCGCCGAACTCCTTCTGCGGCGGGGACGCGAGCGCGATCGACTCGACGCCCGCCTCCTGGGCCGGTACGACGTTCATGACGACGGAGGACGGGTACACCGAGCGGCCGCCCGGGGCGTACAGCCCCACGCGCTCCACCGGAACCCACTTCTCGGTCACCGTTCCGCCCGGAACCACCTGGGTGGTGTGCTCGGTGCGGCGCTGTTCGCGGTGCACGATCCGGGCGCGCCGGATCGACTCCTCCAGGGCGGCGCGGACGGCCGGGTCCAGCTCGTCGAGGGCGGTCTTGAGCGCCTCGGCGGGCACCCTGACCTGCTCCAGCTCCACCCCGTCGAACTTCTGCGCGTACTCGATCAGCGCCGCCGTGCCACGATGATGGACGTCCTCGCAGATGGGCCGCACCTTCTCCAGGGCGGCTTCCACGTCGAACTCGGCACGGGGCAGCAGATCGCGCAGGGCGCCGCCCTCGGGGAGGGCGTCACCGCGCAGGTCGATACGAGAGATCACCCCCCGATTCTCTCAGACCGCCTCACGCCACCGTTCGCCCGTATCACTGGTTGATACACGCCCCGGATGTCACTGGCGGCCATTAGCGTTCATGTACACGCAGTCCGCGGGCAGCGGCTGCGAAGAGCTTGACCAGCGGAGGGGGGCCGCCATGGCCGAAACACGCGTGGGCGAGGCGCCGGCCGATCTGACCGGGCCGGAGCTCGGCATGTGGAGCGCGTACCGGACGGGCAGCGTCTGCGATCTCAGCGCCCGGGCCGCCGACCAGGACGATCCCCACACCGACCGGGTGTGGGGCCCCGAGCGCAGCGTCCGCGCCCAGGTGGTGGCGCGGCTGCTGCTGCACGGCCCGCCGCCGGTCCCGGGCCGGGTCGCGTCGCTGAAGCTGCGCGGCGTACGCATCACCGGGCGGCTCGATCTCTCCGGCGGCACGGTCTCCCCGTACGTCGAGATCCAGTCCTGCCGCTTCGACAGCGAGATCCAGCTCTCGGAGGCCCGCTTCGGCACGCTGCGGCTGATGAACTGCGCGATACCCCGGCTGGAGGCGGCGCGGCTGCACACCGAGGGCGATTTACACATGCCGCGGTGCCGGGTGGCCCGCGGCATCCGGCTGACCGACGCGCAGATCGGCACCGACCTGCTGATCAGCCAGGCCGTGGTGCAGCGCGACAACAAGGGGCGGGCCATCGCCGCCGACGGCATGTCGGTCGCGCAGGACTTCCAGGGCGAGCTGCTGGAGACGTACGGCGAGGTGAGCCTGCGCGGCGCCAAGGTCGGCGTGTCGATGAACCTGCGCGGCGCCCGCCTGCGCAATCCGTACGGGCGCCGCGCGCTCAACGCCCCGCAGCTGACGGTCGAGCGGACCCTGTACCTGACCTCGATCGCGCTCGGCTACACCCCGGGCGACTCCGGGTCCTCCACTCCCCCGTACGGGCTGGGCCAGACCCCGACGCGCGGGCAGCGGGCGCAGCGCTTCGAATGCCGGGGCGGGCTGCGCCTCGACGACGGCCGCTTCGGCGACGCGGTCGACTTCTACGGCGCGCGCTTCCTCCTGGCCGAGGACCAGGAGGTCTCGCTGCGCCGGATCCAGACCCCGGAGCTGCGGTTCGTGGGCGAGCAGCCGGAGCACGGGCGGGTGGTGGTGTCCGGGGCGAAGGTGGTCAAGCTCGTCGACACCTCCACGAGCTGGCCGGGCCCGGGCCGGGTGTCGATGGAGGGCTTCGCCTACGAGAACCTCGTGCCCCGGGGCCACTTCCCGCTGTCGCGCCGCCTCGCCTGGGTCGAGGCGGCCACCCCCGAGTACTCCCCGGAGCCGTACGAGCGGCTCGCGGCGGTGCTGCGCGCCTCCGGGGAGGACGCGGACGCCCGCGAGGTGCTGCTCGCCAAGCAGCGCAGGCGGCGGGCGACCCTGCCGCCTGCGGTGAAGGCGTGGGGGTACCTCCAGGACTGGACGGTGGTCTACGGCTACCGCCCGGGCCGGGCCGCGCTGTGGATGGCCGTGCTGTGGGCGGCGGGCACCCTGCTCTTCTCCTGGCACCGGGAGCCACCGGCGATCAAGGCGGACGAGCACCCGCAGTGGGACCCCGCCCTCTACGCCCTCGACCTGCTGCTGCCGGTCATCGATCTCGGCCAGCAGGACCAGTGGAAGCTGCAGGGCGGCTGGCAGTGGGGAGCCGCCGCCCTCGTCATCCTGGGGTGGATCCTGGCCACGACGGTGGCGGCGGGAGCGTCCCGGCTGCTGCGGCGGGGGTGACGGGCAGGAGAGACGGTCCCGGGCCGAGGCCACTACCCTGTGCGTCGTGACCACCGTTCGCCTGCCCCTCTTCCCGCTGAACTCGGTGCTGTTCCCGGGACTCGTCCTCCCGCTGAACATCTTCGAGGAGCGTTATCGCGCCATGATGCGCGAGCTGCTGAAGACGGGCGAGGACGAGCCGCGCCGTTTCGCGGTCGTCGCCATCCGCGACGGCCGCGAGGTCGCCCCGACCGCCCCGGGCCTGCCGGACCCGACCGCCCTGCCCGAGCGCGGCCCGGCCGCCGGTTTCGGCGCCGACCCGATCCAGGCCTTCCACCGCGTGGGCTGCATCGCGGACGCGGCGACGATCCGGGAGCGGGAGGACGGAAGCTTCGAGGTCCTGGCGACGGGCACGACGCGGGTGCGGCTGCTGTCGGTGGACTCCTCGGGCCCGTACCTGACGGCGGAGCTGGAGGAACTCCCGGAGGACTCCGGCGACGGCGCGGGAGCGCTGGCCGAGGGGGTGCTGCGGGCGTTCCGCAACTACCAGAAGCGGCTGGCCGGAGCCCGCGAACGCTCCCTGACGGGGGCGGAACTGCCCGACGAGCCGTCGGTGGTCTCCTACCTGGTGGCAGCGGCGGCGGTGCTGGACATCCCGGCGAAGCAGCGCCTGCTCCAGGCCCCGGACACCGCGACCCGTCTGGCGGAGGAGCTGGGGCTCCTGCGCACCGAGACGGCGGTGATCCGCCACCTGCCCTCGCTGCCGGCGGTGGACCTGACGCGCAACCCGACGAGCCCGAACTGACGGCGGATCCGAACTGATGGCGAAGAAGAAGCTGGCCGCGCCGGCCGGTACCCCGGCGATCGCGGCCCTCACGGCGGCGGGTGCGCAGTTCTCGGTGCACGCGTACGAGCACGACCCGGCGCATCCCTCGTACGGCGAGGAGGCGGCACAGGCCATGGGCGTCTCCCCGGACCGGGTCTTCAAGACCCTGGTCGCGGAGGTCGACGGGGTCCTCACGGTGGCGGTGGTCCCGGTCTCGGGCTCGCTGGACCTGAAGGCCCTGGCGACGGCGGTGGCCGGCAAGCGGGCGGCGATGGCCGACCCGGCGCTGGCGGAGCGGACGACGGGCTACGTCCGCGGCGGCATCTCCCCGCTGGGGCAGCGCAAGCGCCTGCGCACGGTGGTCGACGCCTCGGCCGCCGCGCACGCCACGATCTGCGTCTCGGCCGGCCGCCGCGGCCTGGAGGTCGAACTCCCCCCGGCCACGCTGACCGCGCTGACGTCGGCGGCCGTGGCGCCCATCGCCCGCCCGTAGCCCGCGGTGCCGCTGCGGGACTCCGCCCCCGGGCCCCCGCGCCTCAGACGCCGGCGGGGCTGGACGGGCGGTCAGGCGCGCGGCGGCTCGGGCGCGGCGCCCGCGTCGGGGGTGTGGACGTGCGCCGGCGGGTAGGTGCCCGGCCAGGCCGGGAGGGCGGGGGCTTCGCTGGGGGACCACAGGGCCGTCAGGGCCAGGTGGACGACGACGGCCGCCATCGGCCAGCCCAGCAGCACCCCGTGCGCCAACAGCTCCAGGGGAGCGTCGAAGGTGACGCCCTTGCCCGCCGCCTTCGCCGCCGCGACCAGATCGGACGTCGGCCCCAGCCACAGCCCGAGCCGCCACCCCACGAGGGAGGCGAAGCCGGACCCGATCACCAGGCCGATCACCAGCGGGACGCCACCGCGCCGGCGCCACAGGAACACGAGCACCGCGCTCAGCGCACCCAGCCCGACGGACAGCAGCATGAACGTCCCGTCGGACCCGATCCGCGCCTCGCTCTCGGTGTTCCGCAGGAAGACGGCCTCGCCGTTCGAGACGTACTGCACCCGCGGCGCCAGCCACGCCCACAGCAGCCCGAGCAGCACTCCGGCCACCCCCACCGCCAGGGCGACGGCGGCCCCGTCGCGGATGTCCGCCGGGGTGATGGCCGCGTCGGACTCCGACGGGAGCGGCGACGGCGACTGGTCATGAGGGGTTACGGCTTCGGTCACCCGCACATCGTGCCAGGTCTGGAACGAGGGGGGCCGCCCGGCACCGGCGTCAGCGGACCGCCGCCCGCCGGTACGCCCATGTCGCGACGGCCAGCGAGAGCACCCCGACCGCCCCGCACACGCCGAGGTCGAGGACGACCGCGGCCCAGTCCGGGTGCGGCGCGAAGGTACGCGCGAAGGCCTCGACCCCGTACGTCGACGGCAGCAGGTCCCGCGCCCACACGACCACGTCGGGCATCCGCTCCGGCGGCAGCACGCCCAGCAGCAGCGCCGCCGACATGCCCAGCTGCCCGGCCAGCGTGGCCAGTTCCTGGCGCGGCGCGAGCAGCCCGAGCGCCGCACCGAGCCCGGCGAGCGCGGCCCCGGCCAGCGGTACCACCGCGGCCAGGATCCACAGCCCGCTCATCGGCAGCCCGAACAGCACGCACCCGAAGACGGCCGTCACCAGCGTCCCCGGCAGCGTGAAGGAGGCGTACGCGGCGGCCGCGCCCAGCACCACCGACGCGGGCGGCACGGGCAGGGTGGCGTAGTGGTCGAGCCCGCCGCCGGCCCGCAGCTGGCCGAAGTACTGCGCGAGCAGGTTCAGCGCGACGAAGGCGACGACCAGCACCGAGGACCCGGCGACCACCGCACGCGCCTCGGAGCCGCCGTCGACCACCCCGCGCATCAGGATCATGATCCCGACGGACTGGAAGGTGGCCACGAACAGCAGCGGTATCCGCGACACGCGGGCCCGCGAGAGCTGCGCCCGGTACACGGCGGCCAGCGCGGGGAAGAACCGCGCCCGCGGCGCGAGCACACCGACAGCGGTAAGGGCGGTCGTCACGCCTTCACCAGTCCCTTCGAGGTACGCCCGCCCAGCGCGAGGTACACGTCCTCCAGGCTCGGCGTCGCCAGCGTGAAGTCGTCGAGTGCGGCGAAGGCCCGCCCCCCGGTGACCGCGGCGACCGCGGCCCGGGCCTCGTCCTGGCCCAGCCGCAGCACCCAGCGCCGCCCGGACTCGGTGGCCGAGGCCGCCAGCGCCGCGACCTGCGGCACGTCCAGCGGTGGCGCGGTCCGCCACACCAGTTCCAGTCTGACCTCGTCGGAGACCGCGGCCTTGAGCCCGGCAGGGGTGTCGCAGGCGATGACCCGGCCCTGGTCGATGACGGCGACGCGGTCGAGGACGGTCTCGGCCTCGATGACGTTGTGGGTGACCAGCAGCACGGTGGCGCCGGTCTCGGCGCGCCGCCGGTCGACGGCCGCCCAGACGGCCCGCCGGGCCACCGGGTCCATGCCGGTCGTGGGCTCGTCGAGGACCAGTACGGGCCGCTCGCCCACCAGCGCGGCGGCGACGCACGCGAGGCGCCGCTGCCCGCCGGAGAGTTTCTTCAGGGGCCGCGCGGCGATGTCGGTCAGCCCGAGTTCCTCCAGTACGGAGTCCCGCGCGGCCCGCGCCTGCCGTGCGCCGAGCCCGCGCAGCCGTCCGGTGGTCTCGGCGGCCAGCGCCACCGTGAGCTCGTCGAGGGCGGTGGACTCCTGCCCCAGGTAGGCGAGCAGCCGGGCCGCGCGCTCGGGGTGGCGCACCAGGTCGTGGCCGAGCAGGGTCACGGCTCCGGAGTCGGGCCGCATGAGGCCGGTCAGCTGCCGGACCAGCGTCGACTTGCCGGCGCCGTTGGGGCCGAGCAGGCCGAAGATCTCGCCGCGCCGGACGTCCAGGGAGATCCCGTCGGTGGCGCGGGTCTCGGGCAGGGCGGGAGCCCCGCGCCGACCCCGTACCGCGGGATAGGTCTTGACCAAGTCACGCACCGCGCAGACCACGTCGGAGGCCGACCCCCCGGCCGCCGCCACGCCGATTTTCGCCTGTGCTGTGCCCGTGCTCACGAGGGAGCAGCCTACGGGGTTCCCGCCCCTACTCGGCTGCCGGGGCGGCCGGGACGGGGGCTGCGGCGGCCTGACCGGGTGTCGCGGACAGGTGCTCGGCGGCGGCCCGTACGTCGATCTCGCGCCAGAACCCGGCCCGGATGGCGTAGCGGTCGTGCTCGTCGATCTGGTCGTCCTTGTGGGCCAGGAGGCCGAACCGGGCGGCGTAGCGCAGCAGCTCCCCGTCGATGCGGTGCGGGATCCGCGGGTACATGGTGGCCAGCTTCTGCAGGTGCACGGTCTCGGGGAGCCGTTCCATCCAGCGGCGGGCGAAGACCTGGCCGACCTCGAAGGGGTCGCCGCCGACGGTGGTGATGTCCTCCTCGCGGTCCGCCCAGCGCTGCTCGGCGGAGGTGAGCTGGGCGAGGGTGGGCAGCGAGGCCGTCTCGGCGGGCTCGCCGAGCGGTCCGGCCCGGTCGATCCAGCCCTTGTCGGAGGACCAGCGCAGGGCGCTTCCGGCGGGGTTGGCCTGCGGGCCGTTGTTCTGGCCGCCGGCCGGGGCGCTCTGGCCGGTGGCGCGCAGGGAGCCCGCGAGGTCCTTGGGCGTGGGGACGGCGGCCTTGCCCGCGCCGCCGGCGGTGGGCGCCGGTACGGGTGAGCCGTGGTCCCGGGGCTCCTCGGGGGCGGCGCTGCCGTTGCCGTTGCGCGCGGCTTCGGCCAGGGCCGCTTCGGGCAGCGGCGCGGAGAGGATGGCGGCGATCTCGGGGCGGGGCGCGGGCGCGGGGGCGCACAGTCCGGTGAGGTCGCGGGCGCGGACGGCCCGGGTGATCCAGGCGCGGTCCAGGACGCGGCGTTCGTCGGCCTCGGCGACGAGGTCCTCGGACTGGTTGTAGTCGCCGTCGGCGGCCTGGACGGCCCAGAGGTGGACGGCGACCCCGTGTTCCTTGGCGGACATCAGGCCGGGCAGCAGGTCCCCGTCGCCGGTGACCAGGACGACGTCGGAGCAGGCGCGGTTGCGGGCCAGCTCGGTGAGCTCGGCGTGCATGGCGGCGTCCACGCCCTTCTGCGCCCAGCGGCCGTCGCTGCGGGTCAGGGCGCCGAGCCGGACGGTGACCCGGGGCATGACGCGCAGCCGGCGGTGCTCGGGCTGGGGCACCCGGTCGGGTGCACCGTCGAACCAGTAGATCCGCAGCAGCGGCTGTTCGGTGTCGGCCTCGGCGCGTTCGCGCAGCCCCTGGATCAGAGCGGCATGGTCGACGGTGATCCGGGAGCGGGAGGGCTCCCCTGCGAGGAGGCTCGCGGCGGCGCCCAGCAGATAGCCGGCGTCCACCAGGACGACGCAGCGGTCCACGCGTACCACCCTCTTCCCTGGGGGTCCTTGGAGTTTCCCCGAGTCTGCCCGACCGCAAGGGGGTTGAAGGCCGGAACTCGATCATCGGCGTGGCGGATCCGGGGCGGGCGGGGGGAAGGACCGTCGGCTACGCGCAGTAATGATCCAAAATGCGCCGTTTATGGCGCTGTGTGAGTGTGAAGGCGGTCCTGGCCCCTAGACCCTCACGGAGGCTCCACCATGGCCAAGAACAAGAACCAGAAGCAGCCGCAGAAGCAGCAGGCCCGCTCGCCGCAGCAGGACCTGTCGAAGGGTTCGACGGAATCCTCGCCCGAGTCGACGTCCCAGTCCCCGAGCCCGATGGACATGGCCCGCAAGGGCAAGTCGAAGCGGTTCGGCCACAACTGACGCGCCTCCGCGAGCGGTACGAGGAGGGCGCGCCCGGATCCCCGGGCGCGCCCTCTTCGCGTACGGCCTCCACGGCGTCTTCGCGTACGGCGCGACATGGCGCCGGCGGTGCTATCCGGCCAGGCAGGACGGCCCGAGCAGCACCTTGAGGTCGCCGAAGAGCGCCGGGTCGGGCTGGACCCGGTGCTTGTCGAGGCGCAGCACGGTGGTGGTGCGCGGCCCCTGGAGCTTGATCCGCACCTCGGTGTTGCCCCTGTGGTGGCGCAGGATCTCCCCCAGACGGGTCACCATCGGCGGGGTGACCTTGACGGTCGGGATGGTGAGGACGACCGGGGCGTTGGTCCCGGCGGAGGTCAGGTCGGGGACCATCATCTCCATGGCGACCAGGCGGGGGACGTCCTCGCGCTTGTCGAGGCGGCCCTTGACGAAGACGACGGTGTCCTCGACCAGCTGGGTGGAGACGAGCTGGTAGGTGGCCGGGAAGAACATGCACTCGATGGAGCCGGCCAGGTCCTCGACGGTGGCGATGGCCCAGGCGTTGCCCTGCTTGGTCATCTTGCGCTGGAGGCCCGAGATGATGCCGCCGATGGTGACCACGGCGCCGTCGGAGTGCTCGCCGCCGGTGAGCTGGGAGATTCCGGCGTCCGTCTTGTCGGAGAGCACGTGCTCCAGGCCGAAGAGCGGGTGGTCGGAGACGTAGAGGCCGAGCATCTCGCGCTCCTGGGCGAGGAGGTAGGACTTCTCCCACTCGACATCGGAGAACTCGACGTCGAGGCCGAAGCCCGGCTCGTCGCTCGCGGTCTCGTCACCCATTCCGCCGAAGAGGTCGAACTGGCCCTCGGCCTCCTTGCGCTTGACCGCCACCACGTTGTCGATCATCGGTTCGTGGTGGGCGACCAGGCCCTTGCGGGTGTGGCCCATCTCGTCGAAGGCGCCGGCCTTGATCAGCGACTCGACGGTCCGCTTGTTGCAGACGACGGCCTCGACCTTGTCCAGGAAGTCGGGGAAGGAGGAGTACTTCCCCTTGGCCTTCCTGGTCTTGATGATCGACTCGACGACGTTCTGGCCGACGTTGCGCACCGCGGTGAGGCCGAAGAGGATCACGTCGTCGCCCTGGGCGGCGAAGTTCGGCTCCGACTCGTTCACGTTCGGCGGGAGCACCTTGATGCCCATGCGCCGGCACTCGTTCAGGTAGATCGCGGACTTGTCCTTGTCGTCCTTGACCGAGGTGAGCAGACCGGCCATGTACTCGGCCGGGAAGTTCGCCTTGAGGTAGGCGGTCCAGTAGGAGACCAGCCCGTACGCGGCCGAGTGGGCCTTGTTGAAGGCGTAGCCGGCGAAGGGGACCAGGACGTCCCACAGGGCCTTGATCGCCTGGTCGCTGAAGCCCTTCTTCTTCGCACCCTCCTCGAAGATGACGAAGTTCTTCGCCAGCTCCTCGGGCTTCTTCTTGCCCATCACGCGGCGCAGGATGTCGGCCTCGCCGAGGGAGTACCCGGCGATGATCTGGGCGGCCTTCTGCACCTGCTCCTGGTAGACGATCAGTCCGTAGGTGACCGCGAGCACCTCTTCGAGCGGCCCCTCGAGCTCCGGGTGGATCGGGGTGATCTCCTGCTGCTTGTTCTTGCGCAGGGCGTAGTTCGTGTGCGAGTTCATGCCCATCGGGCCCGGCCGGTACAGGGCCGAGACGGCGGAGATGTCCTCGAAGTTGTCGGGCTTCATCAGGCGCAGCAGGGAGCGCATGGGCCCGCCGTCGAACTGGAAGACGCCGAGGGTGTCGCCGCGGCCGAGCAGTTCGAAGGTCTTGGGGTCGTCGAGCGGGAGGGCCAGGAGATCGATGTCGATCCCCTTGTTGGCCTTCACCATCTTGACGGCGTCGTCCATGATCGTGAGGTTGCGCAGGCCGAGGAAGTCCATCTTCAGCAGGCCGAGCGACTCGCAGCTCGGGTAGTCCCACTGGGTGATGGTGACGCCGTCGGAGTGCCGCACCCAGACGGGTACGTGGTCGGTGATCGTCTCGCTGGACATGATCACGCCGGCGGCGTGGACGCCCATCTGGCGGACCAGGCCCTCCACACCGCGGGCGGTGTCGATGACCTTCTTCACGTCGGGCTCGTTCTCGTACATCCCGCGGATCTCGCCGGCCTCGCCGTAGCGGGGGTGCGTGGGGTCGAGGATGCCGGAGAGCGGGATGCCCTTGCCGAGGACGTCGGCGGGCATGGCCTTGGTGAGCCGGTCGCCCATGGCGTACGGGTAGCCCAGGACGCGCGCGGAGTCCTTGATCGCGTTCTTGGCCTTGATGGTGCCGTACGTGCCGATCATGGCGACCTTGTCGGCGCCGTACTTCTCGGTCACGTACCGGATCACCTCGACGCGCCGACGCTCGTCGAAGTCGATGTCGACATCGGGCATGGAGACGCGCTCGGGGTTCAGGAAGCGCTCGAAGATCAGACCGTGGGTGATCGGGTCGAGGTCGGTGATGCCCATGGCGTACGCGACGATCGAGCCGGCCGCGGAGCCTCGGCCGGGGCCCACCGCGATGCCCTGGTTCTTGGCCCACATGATGAAGTCGGCGACCACGAGGAAGTAGCCCGGGAAGCCCATCGAGATGATCGTGTCCATCTCGTACTCGGCCTGCTTCATCCGGTCGTCCGGGATGCCGCCCGGGTAGCGGCGCTCCATGCCGCGCATGGTCTCCTCGCGGAACCAGGTGACCTCGGTGTAGCCGTCCGGGATGTCGAACTTCGGCATCAGGTTCCGGAACTGGAACATGCCTTCGGTTTCGACCTGTTCCGCGACCAGCCGCGTGTTGGCGCAGCCCTCCTGCCAGGCGTCCGAGGAGTCGATGGCGTACATCTCGTCCGTGGACTTCAGGTAGTAGCCGGTGCCGTCGAAGCGGAAGCGGTCCGGGTCCGAGAGGTTCTTGCCGGTCTGGATGCACAGCAGGGCGTCGTGCGCGCCGGCCTCGCTCGCGTAGGTGTAGTGCGAGTCGTTCGTCACCAGGGGCGGGATGCCGAGCTTCTTGCCGATTTCCAGCAGGCCGTCGCGGACCCGGCGCTCGATCTCGATGCCGTGGTCCATCAGCTCCAGGAAGTACCGGCCCTTGCCGAAGATGTCCTGGTACTCGGAGGCGGCCTTCAGGGCCTCGTCGAACTGGCCGAGGCGCAGTCTGGTCTGGAGCTCGCCCGACGGGCAGCCGGTGGAGGCGATCAGGCCCTCCGACCACTTGCTGATGGTCTCCTTGTCCATGCGCGGCCATTTGGTGAGCCAGCCCTCGGCGTACGCGTCGGAGGACAGCCGGAAGAGGTTGTTCAGGCCGGTGGCGTTCGCCGCCCAGATCGTCTTGTGGGTGTAACCACCGGAGCCGGAGACGTCGTCGCGCTTCTGGTGCGGCTGGCCCCACTGGATGCGGCGCTTGTTGCGCCGGGACTCGGGGGCGACGTACGCCTCGATGCCGATGATCGGGGTGACCCCGGCCTTCTTCGCACTGTGGAAGAAGTCATAGGCGCCGTGCAGGTTGCCGTGGTCGGACATGGCGATGTGCGTCATGCCCATCTCGTTGCACGCGTTGAACATGTCCTTCAGCCGCGCGGCACCGTCCAGCAGCGAGTACTGGGTGTGGACGTGCAGGTGCGTGAACGGCGGCTTGGTCACGGTGGGGGTCCTCCGGAGGGGAGAGAGGGGTGGCAGCTCTGAATCCTACGTCTCCCGGGTGACAGATCACGGGCACCGAGGGGGTACCTTCATCCGTTGCAGACCCAAGGACCCCGTCCGCAATGCGATCCACCCCGCGCCACCAGGAGGCACCCGCCATGGCGGTTCCCGAGACGACGAACGAACAGCGCGCCGAGCAGATACTCGACGTGTTCGACACCGCTTTCGGTGATCTGCTGAGCGCCGACCCCGCCGCCTTCCAGGTCAAATTCCGCAAGATGGCGGCCTCCGCCTTCGCCTTCTACCGGGGCACGGCCTGCCTCTTCTACGCGGACCTGGAGCGCGACCGGCACGGCGGCCCGTACCTGGACGAGCGCACCGGCCGGGTGTGGATCCACGGCGATCTGCACGCCGAGAACTTCGGCACGTACATGGACTCCAACGGCCGGCTGATCTTCAACGTCAACGACTTCGACGAGGCCTACGTCGGCCCCTTCACCTGGGACCTGAAGCGGTTCGCCGCCTCCGTCGCCCTGATCGGCTACACCAAGGCGCTCAGCGACGAGCAGATCAGCGAGCTGGTGCGGGTCTACGCCGGCGCCTACCGGGAGCGGATCCACCGCCTGGCCACCGGCGCCAAGGTCGAGGAGGTCCCCTCCTTCACCCTGGACACCGCCGAGGGCCCGCTGCTGGCGGCCCTGCGCTCGGCCCGCTCGCGCACCCGCTTCTCCCTGCTGGACTCGATGACGGAGATACGGGACTTCGAGCGCCGTTTCGCGCCCGGCGCGGGCACGATCGAGCTGGACGCGGCCACCCGCTACAAGGTGCTGGCCGCCTTCGACGGGTACCTGGAGACCCTGCCCGACGAGTCGCTGGTGCGGCCGGACTCCTACCGCGTCAAGGACGTCGTGGGCCGGCGCGGGGTCGGGATCGGCTCGGCCGGCCTGCCCTCGTACAACATCCTGTTGGAGGGGCACAGCGACGCCCTGGAGAACGACGTCGTGATCTACCTCAAGCAGGCGCAGACCCCTGCGGTGTCGCGGCACATCACCGACCGCGCGGTGCGGGACTACTTCCAGCACGAGGGTCACCGCACGGTCATCTCCCAGCGGGCGCTGCAGGCGCATGCGGACCCGTGGCTGGGCTGGACGGAGCTGGACGGGTCCGGGCAGCTGGTGGCGGAGGTCTCGCCGTACGCGGTGGACCTGGACTGGTCGGACCTGGACGACCCGGAGGAGATCGCGGCCGTCGTGGCGGACCTGGGCCGGGCGACGGCGACCATGCACGGGGCCGCCGACGCGGACGAGAGCGGGCAGACCCTGGTCCCCTTCTCCACGGAGCGGGCCATCGACGCGGCGATCGCCGCCGACGAGGAGGGCTTCGCGCGGCTGCTCGTGGACTTCGCCCACGCCTACGGGGCGCGGGCCCGCGCCGACCACCAGATCTTCGTGGACCTCTTCCGCAACGGCCGGATCATGTCCTAGTTCCAGCCTGCCCGGGACCCAGGCCCCGGATTCACAGGGACGCATGGCAGACTCGCCGCGATGGACATATCAGGGGCGGGACCGAGAGGGCTGCGAGCCGCGCTGTTCAGCACGCTCGTCGTGCTGCTCTCGGCCGGCTCGCACGTCCTCATGTCCCGGGTGCCGCTGCCTCCCCTGCTGGTGGGCGGCGCCTTCGCCGCCATGTTCGTGATCGCCTACGCGCTCGCGGGCCGCGAGCGGGGCCTCGGCCCCATCGCCGGCCTGCTCGTGCCGCTGGAGCTGGCCGCCGACACCGTCTTCACCGCCGGCCAGCACGTCTGCTACGGCCCGGCGGGCGGTCCCGTCTCGGGTCCGCTGCGCGCCCTGGGCCTGGCCGAGCTGTGCGGCGGTACGCCGGTGGGCGGCCCGCTGGCCGAGGTGACCGGGCCCGCCGCCGATCCGGTGGCGCTGCTGGCCGCGTCCGGGCCGTGGACTCCCTGGCTGCTGCTGGGCGCGCACGTCTCGGTCGGGCTGCTGGCCGCGGTGTGGCTGCGGCACGGGGAGCGCGCGCTGGGGCAGCTGCTGCGCGCGGTGGCCGCCTTCGCGTTCCGTCCGCTGCTGCTGGTCGCGGCCGCGGCGGCCTGCGGTCCGGCGCGGCGGGTGGCGCGGCCGGCGCCCCCGGGCGCGGGGGCCCGTACCCGGTTCCCCGCGCACTCCGTGGGACGGCGGGGACCTCCCGTACGCGGCGCTCTGGCGAGCGCCTGACGTACGGCAGCAGTCCCCCCCTTCACCCCAGTCACACCCAACGGAGAACACGATGAGCGCACGCAACAGCCAGGCGAACAAGGCGGCGGCCCGCGACCGGCTGCGCGCCGAGCGCGAGCAGCAGGCCAAGAAGGCCCGGGTCCGCCGGCAGATATTCGTGGCCGGCGGCGTCGTCGCGGCCCTCGCACTGGCCGGCGGCGTCGGCTACCTGGTCGTCCAGGCGAACCAGCCCGGCAAGTGGGAGAAGGCCGCGGACGCCGCCCTCGTCCAGCCGAAGAACACCACCGGCGAGAACGGCACGACCGTCGTCCTCGGCAAGGCGGACGCCAAGAAGACCCTGGAGCTGTACGAGGACTCGCGCTGCCCGGTCTGCGCGACCTTCGAGCAGACCATCGGCTCGCAGGTCAAGAAGGACCTCGACGCGGGCAAGTACAAGATCCAGTACATCGGCGCCACCTTCCTCGACAAGGGCTTCGGCGGCTCCGGCTCGAAGAACGCGCTGAGCGCGCTGGGCGCGGCGCTGAACGTCAGCCCGGACGCGTTCCTCGAGTACAAGACGGCCCTCTACTCCGCGACGAACCACCCGGAGGAGAAGGACGACAAGTTCGGCAAGGACGATTACCTGCTGAAGATCGCGGACGAGGTGCCGGCGCTCAAGGGCAACGCCGAGTTCAAGAAGGCCGTCGAGGACGGCACTTACAACCGCTGGGCGATCGAGATGTCGAAGGTCTTCGACAAGAGCGGCGTCCAGGGCACCCCGTCGCTGAAGATGGACGGCAAGAAGATCGACCCGTTGCCGCAGTCGGTCGAGCAGTTCACGACGGCGATCGACAAGGCCATCGCCGGCTGATCCACTCCCACGCGCACAAACGGACGGGCGAACTCCCAAAGTTCGCCCGTCCGTTGCTTTCACAGGGCTGTACCCGCGCATATACCGATCAGTAATATGACCGCCCGTGACCAGTCAACTCTCCTCTTCCACCGCCTCGTCGCCGCGCCGCCGTTCGGTCGTCCTGGCCGCGGCGGCCACGGCCGCGCTCGCCCCGATGGCCGCGCTGGGCGCCACCACCGCCCACGCCGCCGAGAGCGCCCCCGCCTTCCTGCACGGCGTCGCCTCCGGCGACCCGCTGCCCGACGGCATCCTGCTGTGGACCCGCGTCACCCCCGCCGCCGAGGCCGTACCCGGCTCGGGCAAGGGCGCATCCACCCTGGTGACCTGGGAGCTCGCCGAGGACAAGGGCTTCTCCCGGATCGTCGCCACCGGCTCCGTCAGCTCCTCCGCCGCCTCCGACCACACGGTCAAGGCCGACGTGCGCGGGCTGCGGCCGCAGACCTCGTACTGGTACCGCTTCACCGCGGGCACCACGCTCTCCCCGGTCGGACGCACCCGTACCGCCCCGGCCGCCGAGGCCGCGACCCCCGGGGTGCGCTTCGGCGTGGTCTCCTGCGCCAACTGGGAGTCGGGGTACTTCTCGGCGTACCGCCATCTGGCCGCGCGCGGCGACCTGGACGCGGTCCTGCACCTGGGCGACTACATCTACGAGTACCAGACCGGGGGCTACCCGGAGGACAAGTACGTCGTACGCCGCCACGAGCCGGCCCACGAGATCCTCACGCTGGCCGACTACCGCACCCGGCACGGCAAGTACAAGACGGACGCCGACCTCCAGGCCCTGCACCACGCGCACCCGATGATCGCCATCTGGGACGACCACGAGATAGCCAACGACACCTGGTCCGGCGGCGCCGAGAACCACACGCCGGGCACCGAGGGCGACTTCGCGGCCCGCGCGGCCGCCGCCCGCCAGGCGTACTTCGAGTGGATGCCGGTCCGCACCTCCACCGAGGGCACCGTCTACCGGCGGCTGCGCTTCGGCACCCTCGCCGACCTGCACCTGCTGGACCTGCGCACCTTCCGCTCGCAGCAGGTCGGGGTCGGCAGCGGCAAGGTGGACGACCCGGAGCGCACCATCACCGGGCGGGCCCAGCTGGACTGGCTGAAGGCCGGCCTGGCGGCCTCGCAGGCGACCTGGAAGCTGGTCGGCACCTCGGTGATGATCTCGCCGGTGGCCTTCGGCTCGCTCCCGGCACACCTGCTGGAGCCGCTCGCGGAGCTGCTCGGCCTGCCCAAGGGCGGCATCGCGATCAACGTGGACCAGTGGGACGGGTACACGGACGACCGCAAGGAGCTGCTGGGCCACCTGACGGACCGGGGCATCCGCAACACCGTCTTCCTGACCGGCGACATCCACATGGCGTGGGCGAACGACGTCCCGGTGACGGCGGCCACCTACCCGTGGTCGCGGTCCGCGGGCGTGGAGTTCGTGGTGACCTCGGTGACCTCCGACAACATCGACGAGATGCTGCACGTACCGGCGGACACGGCCTCGCTGGTGGCCGAGACGGCGATCAAGGCCGCCAACCGGCACGTGAAGTGGCTGGACATGGACGCCCACGGGTACGGCGTGCTGGACGTGACGGCCGAGCGCTCGCAGATGGACTACTACGTCGTCTCCGACAAGCGGCGGCAGGACGCGACGACCCGCTGGGAGCGCTCGTACCGCACGCTGAACGGCTCCCAGAAGGTGGAACGGGCCGACCAGCCGGTGCGCTGATCCAGCGTCAAATCTCTTGTCCGATGGGGCGCTTGGTGCAGACCAGGCGCCCCATCTTCAACATCGGCAACAAATCTTTTACTTCCAGACACTTGCGGATTGAATGACATGGACACGTAAGCTTCGCGCCAGCGTGAGGAAAAACCTCCGCCCCCACCACGCTTCCGAGGAGTCAACGTGCGCGCTGCTGCCCGCATATCCCCCCTGCTCCGTCGCCGCATCATGGGCTCCGCGCTCGTCGCGGGCACCTTGGCGTTCGCGCCGCTGACGGCCCCCACGACCGTCGCCGCCGCCCCCGTCAAGACCCCCGCCGAGGCCTGTGCCGAACAGGCCACCGGCGGCGCCGCCGCCAACGCCCGGGTCGCCCGCCCCAAGGACGCGCACTCCGCCGACCCGAACGAGGTCACCGCGGACCAGGTCAAGGCCATGGACGCCGACCTGGCGAAGAAGACGTCCCAGGCCAACGCGTGGCACGAGCGCCAGCTCGCCGGCTCGGCCGTGGCCGCGGCCACCACGTCCATCCCCGTGTACGTGCACGTCATCACCTCCGGCACCACCGGGAAGCTGACGGCCGCGCAGATCAACAGCCAGATCTCGGTCCTCAACTCCGCGTACGCCGGTCAGGGCTCCGGAAACGTGGACTCGGGCTTCCAGTTCAGCCTCGCCGGGACCGACTACACGGACAACGCCACCTGGTACAACGTCTCGGACGGCACCACGGCCGAGAAGAACATGAAGAACGCCCTGCGCAAGGGCGGGAAGAACGCGCTGAACCTCTACACCGCCAACCTCGGCGGCGGGCTGCTCGGCTGGGCCACCTTCCCCAGCTCCTACGCCTCCCAGCCCAAGATGGACGGCGTGGTCATCCTCAACTCCTCGATCCCCGGCGGCTCCGCCGCCAACTACAACGAGGGCGACACCGCCACCCACGAGGTCGGCCACTGGCTCGGGCTCTACCACACCTTCCAGGGCGGCTGCTCGGGCAGCGGTGACTCCGTCTCCGACACCCCGGCCGAGAAGAGCGCGGCCTTCGAGTGCCCCACCGGCCGTGACACCTGCACCGCCCCGGGCGCGGACCCGATCCACAACTTCATGGACTACACGTACGACTCCTGCATGTACCAGTTCACCGCGGGCCAGGTGTCCCGCATGAAGAGCATGTGGACGGCGTACCGCGCCTGACGCACGCGAAGGGGCCCGGTCCGGCACTCTCCTGCCGGACCGGGCCCCACCCCGTTGCTCCCGCGCCTAGATGCTGTCGAGGAAGGCCAGTGCGACCGTCCAGGTCTGCTCGGCGGCCTGCGCGTCGTAGTCGTCCAGACCCGGGTCGGTGAACAGGTGCCCGGCCCCCGGGTAGCTGTGGACCTCCACATCGGCCCCGGCCCGCTGCATCCGCAGGTACCAGGCGGTCAGCCAGTCGTGCGGCTCGAACGGGTCCGGGTCCGCGATGTGCAGCTGCACCGGAAGGTCGTCCACCGAGGCGCCGTCCTCCAGGTCGGCCGTCCCGTGCAGGAGCAGCAGCCCGCGCGCCTTCTCGTCGGCCAGCGCCAGGTGCTGGGCGACGGAGCCGCCGAAGGAGAAGCCGGCGTAGACCAGACCCTGGTCGGAGTACGGGGCGGAGGCCAGCACCGCCCGCTTGAGCAGCTCGTCACGGCCGATCTCGTCCTGGTGGGCCATGCCCTCCTCGACCGTCTCGAAGGTGCGTCCCTCGAAGAGGTCCGGTACGTGGACCACGTGACCGGCCGCGCGCAGCCGGTCGGCCGCCTCCTGCACGGCGGGCCGCAGGCCGTACGTCGAATGGAAGAGCATGATGTTCATGCCTCCCATCGTGCCAGTTGCCGAACGCCCGAGTACCCGGGCGGCTTCCGGTTACGTTGGAGCCCATGGACACGGACTCCGTACTGCGCCCGATCGCGGTCATCGGCGGCGCCCTGGCCGTCACCCTGCTCGCCGGGTGGCTGCTCGACCTGCTGCTGCGCCGCGCCGACGCCCGGCACGGCGAGACCCCCCTGTGGGGTCTGCTGCGGCGCTGCCGCCCGCCCTTCCAGCTGGTCCTCGGCGCCGGCCTGCTCAGGGGCTCCTACCACCAGATGAAGATCCTCCAGGACCACGAGGAGGGAGTGGGCCGGGCGCTCAGCCTCGTCCTGATCGCCGGGACCGCCTGGCTGCTGGTCGGCATCGCGACGGCGGTCGTCGACTCCACTTACGCGCGCTACGCGGCCCGCCACCCCAACGACGCCCGGGTCCGCCGGGTCCGCACCCAGGTCACCCTCATCCAGCGGGTCGTCACCACGGTCGTCGTGGTGGTCGCGGTGGCGGCCATGCTGCTCACCTTCCCCGCGATGCGGACGGTCGGCGCCTCGATGCTGGCCTCGGCCGGCGTGCTCGGCATCGTCGCCGGCATCGCCGCCCAGTCCTCCCTGAGCAACCTCTTCGCGGGACTGCAGATCGCCTTCGGCGACACCGTGCGGATCGGCGACACGGTGGTGGTCGACAAGGAGTGGGGCACGGTCGAGGAGATCACCCTGACCTTCCTCACCGTCCGCACCTGGGACGAGCGCCGCATCACGATGCCGGTCTCGTACTTCACGAGCAAGCCGTACGAGAACTGGTCGCGCGGCGGCGTGCAGATGACGGGCACCGTCTTTTGGCACCTGGACCACAGCGCGCCGATGGACCTGATGCGCGAGGAGCTCCAGCGGATCCTGATGGAAACCCCGGAGTGGGACGGCCGCACGGGCAACCTGGCCGTCACCGACACCACCCCGAACACCATGCAGGTCCGGGCGGTGGTGACGGCCAAGGACTCGGACGACGTCTGGAAGGTGCGCTGCGCGGTCCGCGAGCACATGGTCACCTGGCTGGTCACCCACCACCCGTACGCCCTGCCCCGGGTCACCACCTACGACGCCGAGCCCCCGCCGGGTCAAGCCTGAGCCGCGCTGCCCGGCGGCGGCGCCCGGCCACCGCTCAGAACGCCAGCCGGAACACCGCACCCCCGCCCGGCGCCCGCTCCACGGTCAGCTCGGCCGCGTGCGCCCGCGCGATCTGCCGGGCCATCGCCAGCCCCAGCCCCGACCCCGGCAGGGACCTGGCGGCGCCGGCCCGGTAGAAGCGGTCGAAGACGTACGGCAGGTCCTCCTCGGCGACGCCCGGCCCGTGGTCCCGTACGGTCAGCTCGGCCCGGCCGCCCGCGGCCGTCAGCTCCACCTCCACGGCGGCCCCGGCGGGGCTGAACTTCGCCGCGTTGTCGAGCAGGTTGCCCAGCAGCCGGCTCAGCCGCGCCGGCACCCCCGGCACCACCACCGTCTCCGCGCCCGCCACCCGGACGCGGAACGGGACCGCCGGCCAGTGCGCCCGCGCCGACTGCGCGCAAGCCTCCACCAGCGCGGCCAGCCTCACCTGTTCCACCAGCGCCTGCGGCTCCTCGTCCCGGGCCAGCTCGATCAGGTCGTTGACCAGGCCCGTCACCTCGCGCAGCTGCCGGCCCAGGGCGAGCGAGGCCCGCTGGCGCTGCTCGGGCGTCAGCCGCTCGCCCCGCGCCAGCAGTTCCGCGTTCGTGCGCAGCGCCGTCAGCGGGGTCCGCAGCTCGTGCGAGGCGTCCGCGACGAGCCGCCGCTGGGCCGTGACGGACTGCTCCAGCTCGCCCAGCATGGTGTTGAAGCTCCCGGCCAGCCGCGTGATCTCGTCCTCCCGCCCCGGCGGGGGCAGTACGATCCGGTGCCGCGGATCGCGGGTCGCGGCGATCCGCTCGGCCGTCGCCGCGATCCGGGTGACCGGCGCGAGGCCGGTACGGGAGACCCAGTACCCGAGCAGCGCGGCCAGCAGCACCCCGGCCGTGCCGATCAGAGCGAGCCAGCCCGCGGCCTCCGCGATCCCGTCCTGCACGGTGTCGGCCCGCAGCGCGACCTGGAGCGCCCGCCCCTTGGCGAAGTCGGTGGTCAGCATCCGCATCGGGTGCCCGGCCAGGGTGATGTCGGTGTAGTACGGGGCCCGCTCGCCGGCGGCGACCTCCCGGGCGGCGGGCGCCACCGGCAACTGCCCCGGCGGCCGCGGATCCTTGGCGGGGTCGGCCGGCACCACCTCCGCGCAGGCGGGCGCGGCCAGGAACCGGCACTCTCCCGCCAGGGTGCCCGGCGGGGCGCCCTGGTTGTGCCCGGCGGCGAGCCGGGCCGACTGGGTCAGGCTCAGGTCGAGCTGGTCGTAGAGGGCGTCGCGTACGACGAAGAAGGCCGCGGTGCACACGCCGACGGCCACCAGCGCCACCGCCGCGGTCGTGGCCAGCGCCAGCCGGGTCCGCAGCGGCCGGCGCCTGCGCCAGGCACCGCCGAGCCGGCGCCGCCCGAGCCCGCTCACGCCGCGTCCAGCCGGTACCCGACCCCGTGCACGGTGTGCACCAGCCGGGGCTCGCCGCCCGCCTCCAGTTTGCGGCGCAGGTAACCGACGTACACGGCCAGGGAGTTGGAGTCCGGACCGAAGTCCCGCCCCCACACCAGCTCCAGGATCAGCTCGCGCGGGAGCACCTGGCCGGGGTGGCGCAGGAGCAGTTCCAGCAGTGCGGCCTCGGTCCGGCTGAACTCCAGCGGCCGCTCCCCGCGCCGCCCGGTGCGGGTCTCGGGGTCGAGGACCACGTCGGCGTAGGCCAGGGCGGCCGGCTCCCCCGCCGGGTCCGGTGCGGCCCGCCGCAGCAGCGCCCGCACCCGCGCCACCAGCTCGTCCAGCGCGAACGGCTTGACCAGGTAGTCGTCGGCGCCCGCCTCCAGGCCGTCCACCCGCTCGCTCACCGAGTCCAGCGCGGTCAGGACGAGTACGGGCGTACGGTCACCGACCGCGCGCAGCTGCCGGCACACCCCGAGCCCGTCCAGCACCGGCATCATCACGTCAAGGACCACCGCGTCCGGCTGCCATCCGGCCACCTCGGCCAGCGCTGCCAGCCCGTCGGCGGCCCCGCGCACCTCGTACCCCTCCACGGCGAGACCGTCCTCGACGGCGGCCCGCACCTCCGGCTCGTCGTCCACCACCAAAATCCGCTGCCTGCTCATGGCGCTCATGACGCAAAGCCTGCCAAAGGGTCCGGGCGGTTCCTCTTAGAACGTTCTTAGACCACACCGGGACCGTGTGCCCATGACCACACGAGACACTCCTCTGGCTCCACTCTCCGTCGTGATCGGCGCGGGCGGCACCGGCGGCCACATCTACCCGGGACTCGCTCTCGCCGAGGCGCTGCGCGCCGCCGTCCCGGGGGCCGTGATCTCGTTCATCGGGACCGAGCGGGGCCTGGAGACCGAGCTGATCCCGGCCGCCGGGTACCGGCTGCACACCGTCGACATGATCCCCTTCGATCCGTCGCTGGGCGCGAAGCGCTACCTGTTGCCCGCCGCGCTGCTGCGCTCCGCGGGGCAGGCCCGGTCGGTGATCCGGGCGCAGGGCGCGCACGCCGTCGTCGGCATGGGCGGCTACCCGAGCGCGCCGGCCGTGCTCGGGGCCCGGCTGGCGGGGCTGCCCGCGGTGATCCACGAGTCCAACGCGGTGCCGGGGCGCGCCAACCAGTTCGCCGCCCGGCTCACCCCGCACATGGCGGTCGCCTTCGACCGCAGCCGGGCCCACCTGTCGGGCGGCGCGCGGGCAGTGACCACCGGCATGCCGATCTCCGCGGCCCTGTCGGGACTCGCGGAGATGCCCGCCGCGGACCGGGCGGCGCTGCGCCTCGACGCCCGGCGGGCCCTGGGCGTCCCGGACGGGCGGCGCCTGGTCGTCTTCAACGGCGGCAGTCTGGGCGCCGTCCGCCTCACCCGGGCCGCGACCGGCCTGGCCGCGCTCTGGCAGGGCCGGGACGACGTACAGCTGCTGGTCAAGACGGGTCCGGCGACACTGCCGGACACTGTCTCGGACCTCGCGGCCTCCGGCGGGCAGCGGATCGCGCGGGCCGTGCCGTACCTGGACCGGATGGACCTGGTGTACGCGGCCGCCGACCTGGTGGTGTGCCGGGCCGGTTCGGCGACGGTGGCGGAGCTCGCGGCGACCGGGGTCCCGTCCGTGCTCGTCCCCTACCCGTACGCCCCCGGCGACCACCAGACCCACAACGCCCGGGTGCTGTCCGACGCCGGCGCAGGGCTGCTGCTGCCCGACTCGGCGACGACCGCCGAGCAGCTCGCGGACCTCATCGGTCCGCTGCTGGCCGACCCGGCCCGGCTGTCGGCGATGGCCGGCGCCGCCGACCCCGGTCCGCACGCGCGGGCCGCCGAACTGCTGGCCGCGGAGGTCCTCCGTGTCAGTGGCCTCACTTCCACCGCTTTGGAGTACGCATGAGCATCGACTGGACCGACCGGACTGTCCTCGTCACCGGGGCCGAGGGCTTCATCGGCTCGACGCTGGTGGACCTGCTGGTGGCGCGGGGTGCGCGGGTGCGCGCCTTCGTGCACTACAAGCCGTACGCCGAGAAGGGCCACCTGGCCCGCTACCTCGCCGATCCGGACGGCCCGGTGGAGATGTGGGCGGGTGACGTCCGCGACGCGGGCCGGGTCAGCGACGCGGTGGCCGGCTGCGACACCGTCTTCCACCTGGCGGCGCTGATCGGGATCCCGTACAGCTACGCCTCGCCGGGCGCGTACGTCCAGACGAACGTGACCGGCACCGAGAACATGGCGGAGGCCTGTCGCCGCCACGGCGTGCGCCGCCTCGTGCACACCTCCACCAGCGAGGTCTACGGCACCGCCCTGACGGCCCCGATCTCCGAGAGCCACCCGCTCCAGCCGCAGTCCCCGTACTCCGCGTCGAAGATCGGCGCGGACATGATGGCGCTCTCCTTCCACCACGCCTTCGAGCTCCCGGTGACGGTGGTGCGGCCGTTCAACACCTACGGGCCGCGGCAGTCGGCGCGCGCCGTGATCCCGACGATCCTGGCGCAGCTCCACTCGGGCTCCCGGGAGATCCGCCTCGGCTCGACGACGCCGACGCGCGACTTCACCTACGTGACCGACACGGCCGCGGGCTTCCTCGCGGTGGCGGAGTGCGACCGGGCGCTGGGCGAGGTGGTCAACCTGGGCACCGGCGAGGAGATCTCCATCGGCGCCCTCGCCGACGCCCTGATCACCGCCTCGGGCCGGGACGCGGAGGTCGTCGTGGACCCGAGCCGCCTGCGGCCGTCGGGCAGCGAGGTCCAGCGGCTCCTGTCGGACAACACCCGCGCCCTGGAGTGGGCCGGCTGGAAGCCCGAGGTGTCCCTGACGGAGGGCCTGCGCCGCACCTCGGACTGGATCGCGGCGAACCTCCACCTCTTCGCCCCGGACCGCTACCAGGTGTGAGGCGCCCGGCGGGGCGCCCGGCCTACTGGCCCCGCAGGCTGCGTACGTCGAGGTGACGCAGGACCCGGTCGACGATCTCCGGATCGGCGCCGGGTTCGCTGCGTGCGGACAGCACCTCGTGGCGGGCGGCCGACATCATCTCCCGCTGGATCCGCTGGACGTCGCGGATCCGCTCGACCCGCTTCGCGTACGCCTCCCGCCGCTCCTCGTCCACCATGTCGGGGCTGATCCTCGCCCCGACGTCGTACGCCCGGCGGTACAGCACCTCCACCAGGTCCTCGGGAAGGTCCTCCACCTCCTCGATCTCCTTCAGCCGCCGCTTGGCGGCCTTGGCGGCGCGGACCGCCAGCCGGCGTGCGATCTCCCGCTCCGCGTCGGCGTCCGCCTCCACCCCCAGCCTCCGCACCAGCCACGGCAGGGTCAGCCCCTGGACCACCAGGGTCGCCATGATCACGGCGAAGGCGATGAAGACCATCTGGTCCCGCGCGGGGAACGGTTCGCCGCCGTCCGTACGGAACGGAATGGCCAGCGCCAGCGCCACGGAGGCCACCCCCCGCATCCCGGACCACCACATCACGACCGACTCCCGCCAGCTCAGCGGGATCTCCTCGTCGTAGTCCCGGCGCGAGTGCAGCCGCTTGGCCAGCCATCCCGCCGGCAGCAGCCACACCAGCCGTACGCCGACCACCACCACGACGACGACCGCCGCCCACCCGGCCATCTCCCACTCGCGGCCGCCCGCCGTGCCGAACACGTTGTGCAGCTCCAGCCCGATCAGCCCGAACGCCACGCCCGTGACGAGCATGTCGACGACCTCCCAGAACGTGTGCCCGGCGAGCCGCCCCAGCACGTCGTCGGCGTCGTTCGCGTACTCGGCGAGGAACAGCGCCGTGGTCAGCACGGCCAGCACCCCCGACCCGTGGAGCTCCTCCGCCACCACGTACGCGACGAACGGCACCAGCAGCGTGAGGCCGATCTGGAGCGTCGCGTCGCCGAGCCGCCCCATGAGCCGGTTCGCGATCCAGCCGAGCGCCAGTCCGACCGCCACGGCGACCACGGCGGAGAGCACGAACTCGCCGAGCGCGTCGGGCCAGGAGAAGGTGCCGCTGACGGCGGCGGCGATGGCCACGTGGTAGAGCACGATGGCGGTGACGTCGTTGAACAGGCCCTCGCCCTCCAGGATCGACACCAGTCGGCGGGGCAGCCCGAGCGAGCCGGCGACCGCGGTGGCGGCGACGGGGTCGGGCGGGGCGACGAGCGCGCCGAGCGCGACGGCCGCGGCGACGGGCAGCCCGGGTACGACGGCGTGCGCGACGGCGGCCACGGCGGCGGTGGTCACGAAGACCAGGGCGACGGCCAGCAGGAGGATGGGCCGCACATTGGCGGCGAACTGCCTCCAGGAGGTGCGCTGCACGGAGGCGTAGAGCAGCGGGGGCAGCACGAGGGGCAGGATGTACTCGGGCGGGATGTCGACATTCGGCACGGCCGGGACCAGCGCGAGCACCACCCCGCCGATGGTCATCAACACGGGCGCGGGCAGCCTCAGCCGGTCCCCGAGCGGAACGGTGACCACGGCCCCGAGCAACAGCACGAACAGGAGAGCAAGCTGATCCACTCCCCCACCCTGCCAGTCCGCTGCGCTTGGCGTTGCGCGGTGGGAAACGCGCGGCCCCGTGTCGGGGCTCCGCGCCCGCGCCTCAAACGCCGGCGGGGCTGGATCTTGACTGATGCCGCCTCACAACCAGCCC
>NZ_JBHWVM010000035.1:0-71719 GCF_042736805.1 Streptomyces sp. NPDC060031 | reverse complement strand
GCCCGGGACCATCAGGTCCCGGGCCGCCCGCCTTCGTGCGTACTACCGCCCGGCGGTGAAGGCCTCGTACGCGTCGCAGACCTCGGCCGAGGGGCCGTCCATGCGTATGACCCCTGATTCCAGCCAGATCGCCCGGTCGCAGGTCTCGCGGACCGTGCCGATGCTGTGGCTGACGAGGAAGACGGTGCCGGCGTGCTCGCGGAGCTCCTCGATGCGGGCCTGGCTGCGCCGCTGGAAGGCGGCGTCGCCGGTGGCCAGGGCCTCGTCGATCATCAGGACGTCGTGGTCCTTGGCGGCGGCGATGGCGAAGCGCAACCGGGCGCCCATGCCGGAGGAGTAGGTCCGCATCGGCAACGAGATGAAGTCGCCCTTCTCGTTGATCCCGGAGAAGTCGACGATGCCCTGGTAGCGCTCGCGGACCTGCTGCTTGGACATGCCCATCGCGAGGCCGCCGAGCACGACGTTGCGCTCCCCGGACAGGTCGTTCATCAGCGCCGCGTTCACGCCCAGCAGGGACGGCTGCCCGTGCGAGTAGATCCTGCCGCGGGCCACCGGCTGGAGGCCGGCGATGGCGGCCAGCAGGGTGGACTTGCCCGAGCCGTTGGTGCCGATCAGGCCGATGGCCTCGCCCTTGTACGCGGTGAAGCTGACGCCCCGTACGGCGTGCACCTCACGGATGCCGGGGGCGGGCTTGCGGGAGAAGATCCGGCTGAGGGCGGCGGTGGCGCTGCCCCTGCCCTTGCCGCCGCCGGCGCCGTGCACCTTGTAGACGACGTGGACCTCGTCCGCGATGACGGTCGGGACACGGGTGTCGGTATCGGTGTCAGCCACGGCCGTACTCCTCCTCGGCCTTCCAGAAGTAGACGAAGCCGCCGACGCCGGCGAGCAGCGCCCAGCCGATCGCGAGCGGCCACGCGTGGTGCGGGAGCGCGTGCGCCTTGAAGCTGTCGATCAGCGCGAAGCGCATCAGGTCGATGTAGACGGCCGCCGGGTTCGTCTTGAGCAGGAGCAAGACCCAGTGCGGCAGATCGTCCTTCTTGAGCATGGAGTCGATCGACCACATCACGCCCGAGGAGTACATCCAGGTCCGCAGGACGAACGGCATCAGCTGGCTGACGTCGGGGCTCTTGGAGCCGATCCGCGCCATGATCATGGCGCAGCCCGCGCAGAAGACGGCCATCAGGGCGAGCGCGGGGACGGCCAGCAGCCAGGACGCGCTTGGGGTCTGGCCGAAGGCGAGGAGCAGGATGACCAGCGCGCCCATGGTCACGAGCAGTTGCTGGAAGAGCTGCACGACGCCGGAGATGGGCAGGCTCGCCCGGGGGAAGTGCAGGGCGCGGACCAGGCCGAGGTTGCTGTGGACGGCGCGGGTGCCGGCGTTGATGGAGCTGCCGATGAAGTCCCAGACGAAGACGCCGGTGATCAGGAACGGCAGGTAGTCCGGCACGCCGTTGCTGGCGTGCATGACGATGCCGAAGATGAAGTAGTAGACGGCCGCGTTGAGCAGCGGGGTGACCAGGTGCCAGACCTGGCCGAGCCTGGCCGTGCTGTACGTGGCGTGCATGCGGGCGGTGGCGTACGCCGTCACGAAGTGGCGGCGGCTCCAGAGCTGCGCGACGTAGCGGGGCAGCGAGGGGCGGGCGCCGCTGACGGTCAGACCGTGTGCGGCGGCCAATTCTGCGGCGGAGCTGCCCGCGGAGCTTGCCGCGGGGGTCACCGGTGCGGCGGTCACCGGGGCGGTGGTCACGGTCACGGGGCTCGCTTTCGACGGGGACGGGACGGGGTCGTGGCGTCGGACTGGCGACGGGACGGGTCCGTATCGTCGCTACGGCGAGATTAGGGCGCGACTCGACGGAACGCAACCGTATCGTCGTGACGAGTGAGTCCTGGCCCGCGCGGCTATGCTCTGGAGCATGACCACGGATCCTGCCCCCGCCACCCCCGAAACCCCCGCCCCGGCCCGTCGCGCCCCCGCCGGCGCGGCCGTCCTGCGCGAGGACGTGACCGAGGCGATCCGCGCGGCGGTCGTGGCGGAACTGGCCGCGGTCGGGTTCTCCCGGATGTCGATCGAGGGCGTCGCGCGCCGGGCGGGCGTCGGCAAGACGGCCGTGTACCGGCGGTGGAAGTCCAAGCTCCACCTGGTGCTGGACCTCGTGGGCGCCTTCGCGGTGGACGGCCTCCCGGTCCCGGCGACGGGCTCCCTGTACGGGGACGTGCGGGCGCTGCTGGAGGTCATGTCACACGTGCTGCGGCACCCGGTGGCCTCGGCGGTCATCCCGGACCTGCTGGTCGAGGCCGCCCGCAACCCGGAGATCGCCGAGGCGGTCCGCGGCGCCCTGTTCGACGGCCAGCGCCGCATGGCGGAGGGCATCGTCGCCGACGCGGTCTCCCGCGGCGAACTCCCGGAGGGCATCAACGCGGACCACGCCCTGGACCTCGCGATCGGCCCGCTCTACTGGCGCCAGGTCATCGTCCGCGACGCGGTGACGCCCCCGCACCTGGACACCCTGGCCCACCAGGTGGTCGCAGGCCTGAAGTCAGCCCCGCCCGCCCCGGAGTAACCGTCACATCCCGGCCGTGTCCTCGCAGGCGGGGACGGTCCGAAGATCGCCACGTCGGGTTCGGACGTGCACACGACGGTCGGACCGTCCGCGAGCGGTGCCCATGACGCGGAGGGTCTGCGCGTGCTTGCTACGGCCAGAGGCCCGCTGTGAGGGGGGTCAGGGCGGGTTCCGGGGTGGGGGCGGGGGCGGGCGGGGCGGGGCGGCGGTCTGCCAGGGGGAGGATCGCCGGGAGCGGGGTCGGCTGGCCCAGGAAGACGCGGCGGACCACGCGTTCCGCCGCGTGGCCGTCGTCGTACGGGCAGAAGCGCGCGCGGAACGCCGACCGCAGCTGGGCCGAGCGCGACCCCTGCCAGTGGCCGGTGGCGAAGATGTCCACCAGCTCGTCCTCGGTGCGGGCGATCGCGCCCGGCGGACACGAGCGCAGGTCGAAGTACGTGCCGCGCGCGGCCTCGTACGCCTCCCAGTCGTCCGCGTGGATCACGATCGGCCGGTCCAGCACCGCGTAGTCGAACATCAGGGACGAGTAGTCGGTCACCAACGCGTCGGAGGCCAGGCAGAGTTCCTCCACCGAGGGGTGCGAGGAGACGTCCAGCAGGCGCGGGTGCGCTTCCCACGAGCGGTCGCAGTCCGCGTACGTCAGGTGCGTGCGCGCCAGGATCGTGAAGCGCGGGCCCAGGTCGCGCAGGACCCGCTCGAAGTCCAGGTGGTCCGGCCGGCTGCGCCGGTAGTCGCGGTGCGTGGGGGCGTACAGGATCGCCGTGGAGCCCGCCGGGATGCCCAGGCGGGCGCGCAGTTCGAGCACGTCGGACTGGCTGGCCCGGTGGAAGACGTCGTTGCGCGGGTAGCCGTACTCCAGGGTCGTGTACGAGGAGGGGACCGCCTTCTCCCACACCAGGGTGGAGTGCCGGTTCGCGGAGAGCAGGTAGTCCCACTGGTCGGCGCCGCGCAGCAGGCCCGCGAAGTCCGTCGTCGGGGTGGCCGCCGGCCGGTCCTGGAGGTCCAGGCCGACCCGCTTGAGCGGGGTGCCGTGCTGGGTCTGCACCAGGATCTGGCCCGGCCGCTTGACCAGCGTGCGGTCGAAGTTGACGTTGGTGACCAGGTACGCGGCCCGGGCCAGGGCGGTCCAGTACGCCGCCGAGCCGGGCCGCAGCGCCGCCGTCCGGCGGGGGAGGGTCGCCGCGTGCACTGGGTCGCAGATCCACGCCGTCCGCATCCGGGGCGCCAGCTCCCGCAGCCTGGCCTCGATGGCCGCCGGGTTGCAGGCGTAAGCGCCGTGCCAGTACGCGGAGAAGACCGCCAGCTCGGGCCGCAGCGGCAGCATCCGCTGGATCCGGTAGTGCAGCCGCAGGGCTGCTTCGCGCAGGCCCCGCCGGGCGGTGGCGCCGGTCCGCGCCGCCGCCAGCGCCGCCGTGCGCAGCCCCGACAGCAGGCGGTACGTCCGCCGGGCGCCCAGCCGCATCAGGAAGTGGCGGATCCGGTCCGTGCGGGAGAGCGGCAGCGGTCGCGACCCCGGGGCGCGGTAGCGGCGCAGCAGCGCCGAGGCCCGGCCGAAGAACTCCGCCCGGCTCGCGCGCGGGAGCCGGCGCGGGTCGGCGTACAGGGCGCAGAAGTGCTGGGCCATCCGCCGGTGCACGGCCGGGCGCCAGCGCTCCAGCTCGGGGCGGGTGGCGAGGTAGCCGAAGACGCGGTCGTACTGGTCGAAGATGTCGAGGTGGCGCCGGGTGGACGTGGTCAGGATCGAGCCGGTCCGGCGCTGGCGGTAGTGCACGCAGACCCGGTCCAGGACGGCGACGGACTCCGCGGCCAGCAGCGCCGGGTAGGTCCAGGGGGTGTCCTCGTAGAACCCGGGCGGGAATTCGAGGCCCTCGCGCTCCACGTAGTCGCGGCGGTACGTCTTGTTCCACACCACCATCAGCATGCCGAGCAGCGCCGGGCGGTCGGCGAGCCGGAAGCTCGCCGGGCCCTCCTCGCGGAGCCGGTGGGAGAGGCGGTTGCGCACCAGCTCCCCGGTCCAGAAGGTGCGCGCGTAGTCGTAGACGAGCACGTCGGGGGAGCCGGTGGCCTTCAGCCGGTCGGTGATGGCCTGAAGGGCTCCGGGGGCCAGGGTGTCGTCGCCGTCGAGGAAGACCAGGTAGTCGCCGGTGGCCCGGGCCAGGCCCGCGTTGCGGGCCGGGCCCAGCCCGAGCTGGTGCGCCAGGTGCACGGCGGTCACCCGGGGGTCCCGGGCGGCGTACTCGTCGATGATCGAACCGCAGGCGTCCGGGGAGGCGTCGTCGACCGCGATCAGCTCGAGGTCCGGGTACGACTGGGTCAGGACCGAGTCCAGACTCTCCTGGAGGTACGCCTGGACCTTGTACGCGGGCACGATGACGCTGAACCGGGGCACGGCACATCCAGGGGTCGGCACGGGCATATGGCCCAGGAACCCCACGCGTGGCGATCGGGTTACGCGGCGTGCGGCATTCGGGTTACGCAGCGTCAATACCCCTTGCCAACTCCGTGATCACGAGCGAATGAAAGGCTGCCGAGTGAAGGGCTGCCGAGTGAAGGGCTGCCGAGTGAAGGGCTGCGTCACGGGCTACTTGACGGCCCCGGCCATCACCCCCGTCACGAACTGCCTCTGGAAGGCGAAGAAGACGACCAGCGGCACCACCATCGACAGGAACGCCCCCGGCGCCAGCACATCGATGTTGTTGCCGAACTGCCGTACCTGCTGCTGCAGGGCCACCGTGATCGGCGGGTGCGCGGAGTCCGCGAAGACGAGCGCGACGAGCATGTCGTTCCACACCCACAGGAACTGGAAGATGCCGAGCGAGGCGATGGCCGGCCCGCCCAGCGGCAGCACCACCCGGGCGAACAGCCGCAGTTCGCCCGCCCCGTCGAGCCGGGCGGCCTCCAGCAGCTCGCGCGGGATCTCCGCGAAGAAGTTGCGCAGCAGGAACACGGCGAAGGGCAGCCCGAAGGCGGTGTGGAAGAGGACGACACCCGCCGTGGTCTCGAACAGGCCGATGGAGCCGAAGAGTTCGGAGACCGGGATCAGGGCCACCTGTACGGGGACGACGAGCAACCCCACCACGAGCAGGAACAGCCAGTCGCGGCCCGGGAATTCCAGCCACGCGAAGGCGTATCCGGCGAGCGCGCCGAGGGTGAGCACGAGCAGCGTCGCCGGTACGGCGATGGCCACCGTGTTCAGGAGCGAGCCGGTGATGGTGTCGTTCTCCAGCAGCCGCTCGTAGTTGCCGGCCGTGAGCCGGGAGGGAGCCGTCAGCGCCTTCCACCACCCGCCCCGGTTCAGCTCGGCGGGGGAGAGGAAGGAGGAGATCAGCAGCCCGAGGGTGGGCAGCAGCCAGAACAGCCCCGCGAGAACCAGGAACACCCGCAGCGCCCCGCCCGCCACCCGCGCGGCCAGCCGACCGGTCGTGCCGTGCACCGTGCTCATCGGCGCCCCTCCTTCCGCATCCGGCGGATGTTGTAGAGCATGACCGGCACCACCAGCACCAGCAGCAGCACCGCGATGGCGCTGCCCAGCCCCGGATCGGCGTCCGTGCCGAAGGAGGTGCGGTAGAGCTGGAGGGCGAGGACGTTGGCGTCGTCCTGCACCGCGCCCGGGGCGATCACGAAGACCAGGTCGAAGATCTTCATGACGTTGATGACGAGGGTCACGAGGACGACGGCCAGCACCGGCGCCAGCAACGGCACGGTGATCCGGCGCAGCACCTGCCACTCGCCGGCCCCGTCCACGCGCGCCGCCTCCAGCAGCTCCCGCGGTACGGCGGCCAGCCCGGCCCCGATCAGCACCATCGCGAAACCGGCCCACATCCACACGTACGCCCCGATCACCGCCGGGGTGACGAGCGTGGGGCCGAGCCACTCCACCCCCGCGTACGCCTCCCGGAAGTTCGAGGCGGGCAGCCGCAGCAGCGCCCCGTCGGCCTTCGCCGACAGGGTGAAGGTGCCGTCGGCGCGGGCCGTCGCGGAGTCCACGACCCGGCCGTCCTTGACCGCCTCGATCCGGATCCCGGCGAGCGCCGACTCGGTGGGGTCGACCGTGTTCGTACGGCCGCCCCCGCCCCGGGTGAAGTCCTGCCAGGCGGTGCCGGTGACCTTGCCCGGCTCGGGGGCGGCGGCCACCGCCGTACGGGTCCCCCCGGGCAGCGCCTCCGGGGCCACACCGACCAGCGGGAGCAGCGCCGGCGCGCCCACCCGTACCGGGTCGCGCGTCACGTACGCGCCCCCGGCGGCCGGCTCCAGCGGGGAATCGCGGCCCGGGCGGGCCTTCGGGAAGGCCGAGGACTCCGCGAAGGTGTCGTGGACACCGACCCAGACGGCGTTCGCGACCCCCCGATCGGGGTCGTGGTCGTAGACGAGCCGGAAGATGATGCCCGCCGCCAGCATCGAGATGGCCATCGGCATGAAGACGAGCAGCTTGAACGCCGTGCCCCAGCGCACCCGTTCGGTGAGCACCGCGAAGATCAGGCCGAGGGCGGTGGCCGTGGTCGGCGCCAGCACCACCCACACCGCGGTGTTCCCCAGCGCGGTGCGGATCGTGTCGTCGTGCATGATCTCGCGGTAGTTCCCGGCGCCCACGAAGGAGTCGCCGGAGCGGTCGAAGAGGCTGCGGTAGAGGGAGAAGCCGATGGGGTGGACGACGAGCGCGCCGAGCAGCACGAGGGAGGGCAGCAGGAAGGCGGCGGCGATCAGCCGCCGCCGCCGGGCCTCGCTCGCCTTGGCGGCGGCCGTCACCGAAGCGGCCGACGTGGTGGTGGTTGCCGTGGCCGACACGGCTCAGTTCCCGTAGGCCTTGGCCGCGTCCGCCTCCAGTTTCGCCTGGGCGCCCGCCACGTCCGCCGGGTTGGCCAGGAAGTCCTGCAGGTCCTTCCACATGCCCGCGCCCGGGGTACCGCCGAAGGCCGCCGGGGCCTGGTCGGACAGGTCGAAGCGGAAGTCGTCGCCGGACGCGATCAGGGTCTTGGCGATGTCGCGCTGGATGGCGTTCGGGTAGGCCCCGAAGTCGACCGCCTTGTTCGGGGAGACGAAGCCGCCCTCCCGGGCCTGGATCTCCGCCGCGTCCGTCGAGGCCAGGAAGGTCAGGAGCGCCTGCGCGCCCTTCGACGCCTTCAGCGCGACCGCCACGTCACCGCCCGAGACCACGGGCGCCTTGGCGCCGACCGCCGGGAAGGGGAAGACGAGGGCGTCCGTGCCCACCTTCGCCTCGGTCTGCGCGATGTTCACCGCCACGAAGTCGCCCTCGAAGACCATCGCGGCCGCCGGGCGGTCGCCGCCGGTGAAGGTCTGCGTCACCGACTTGGGGAACTCGGTCGCCAGCGCCCCGCTCTGCCCTCCGGCCAGGAAGTCCTTGCGGCCGAACAGCTCGCCGAGGCTGGTCAGCGCCTGCTTGACGCTGTCGTCCGTCCACTTGATCTGGTGCTTGGCCAGCTGGTCGTACTTCTGCGGACCCGCCTGCGAGAGGTAGACGTTCTCGAACCAGTCGGTCAGCGTCCAGCCGTCCGCGCCGGCCACCGAGACCGCCGGGGTGCCGGAGGCGGACAGCGTGTCGGCCGCGGTCAGCAGGTCCTTCCAGGTCGCCGGCGGCTGCACGCCCGCCGCCGCGAAGGCCTTCGCGTTGTACCAGATCAGCGACTTGTTGGCGGCCTTGTAGTACACGCCGTACTGGGTGCCGTCGACCGCGCCCAGCGTCTTCCAACCGTTCGAGTAGTTCTGGTCGAGCTGGGCCTTGGCCTCCGGTCCGACCGGCTGCGCCCACTTGTTCTGCACCGCCGAGACCAGCGCGCCGACCTGGGGCAGGAGCGCCACGTCCGGCGGCTGGCCGCCCGCGATCTTCGTACCGAGGAAGGTGACGATCGGGTCCTGGGCCGGGACGAAGGTGACGGTGGCGCCGGTCCGCTTCTCGAACTCCTTCAGCACCTTGACGAAATTGGCCTGCTCCGGACCCGTCCAGACCGCCGCGACCTCCAGCTTCTCGCCCGCCAGCTGCGGTAATTGGACGCCCTGCCCGGTGGAGGCCTCGCTGCCCCGGGGCGGGTCCTTCTCGTCGCCCCCGTCGCCGCACGCCGTCATCACGAGCGCGGCGGCGGCGGCGAGCGCCGTCCAGGCGAGTGTCGTACGGCTTCTCGTGCGGGTCTTCGTACGCGGCTTCGTGCGGGTCGTCGGACCGCTCGTTGCGTGCCTGCGCATGGCTCTGCCCCCGATGCCTGTGGTGTGTCCCGTCCCACAGGTCTACGCCGACCCGCGCGCCCCCGCAATAGCGCGTGGCGGGGGCGCGGCCCGGTCTCAGGGGGCGGGCGGGAACAGCACCGGTACTGCCGAGACCAGGTGGGACGCCCGGTCCAGGGCACTGGCCAGGAGGGCGAGGTCGGTCGGCCCGTTGCCCAGCTCGCGGACCGGACGGCGGGCCGGCGGGTCGCCCATCCGGTCCCACTCGACCGGGACCACGGTCGGCCGCAGCGTCGCCGTCCGGGGGATCCGGCCGGTCACCCGGCCGGCCTGGAACGGGAGCGTCCGGCCGTCGGCGTACCGGAGCAGCCCGCGGCCGGGCCCCGGCTGGTCGGGCGCGTCCAGCTCGACGCGCAGGGTGGTCAGCCGGGCCAGTTCGGTGTCGGCGGTCCGGTCCGGGCGGGCGCTGGTGGCCACCAGGTGCACGCCGAGCCGGGCTCCCTCGCGGGCCACCGCCTCCAGCACGCGCACCACCGAGCCGGCGGCGGGGCGGCCCGTGGCGCCGAGCCCGGGCGCCACCAGCGCGTCGAAGTCGTCCACCAGGACCACGAGCCGGGGCAGCGGGCTCGGGCCCGCGGCCGCTTCGGTGCGGGTGGCCGCCGAGCGCAGCCGCAGCGTGCCGGTACGGGTGGGGTCTGCCCGGCCCGAGGGGCCGGGGGACGGGTCGAGGTCGCCGCGCAGCTCGCCGGAGGTGGGCTGGCGGGGCGAGACCATCCGGTCGGCGAGCTCCCGGTGGGCGTGCCACTCGGCGAAGGGCGCCCCCTCCAGCAGTTCGGCGCGCCGCTTGAGCTCCGCGCCGAGGGCCTGGGCGAACTCCCGCATGCGCAGTGGATCGGAAGCGACCAGGTGGGCGGAGACGTGAGGGAGTTCGGTACAGGGCAGCAGCCCGTCGCCGCGCCCGCCGCCGGCCCCGTCGAGCAGCACCAGGCCGAGCCGGTCGGGGCGGGCCGCGGCGGACAGGGAGGCGGCGACGGAACGCAGCAGCTCGGTGCGGCCGCTGCCGGCGGGGCCCTCGATGAGCAGGTGCGGGCCGTCCGCGGTGAGTTCGGCGCCGGCCGGGCCGCGCCGGCCGGTGCCGAGCACGACCTCGACGAGCCCGCCGACGCCCTGGCCCTGGTCGGTGGCGGCGGCCCAACGGGCCATCAGGGAGGCCGGGGTGGCGCGGGCGAGCCCCAGCTCGTCGAGCAGCCGCGAGGTCTGGGGCAGGGCGGCGCTGGCGGGCCGGTAGGTCTCGGCGCCCTGCGAGTCGGCCCGCAGCGGGGCCAGGGCGCGGGCGAACCGCTCGGCCCAGGCCAGGGACACGGCGTCGGCGACGGCCGTCTCGCCGGGCGGGACCGGCTTGCCGCCGCGCACCGCGAAGGTCCGTATGGCGGTGGCCACGTCCCCGCTGAGCAGGGCGACCGCACCGCAGTCCCGGAAGGCGGGGGTGCTCGCGCAGGCGGCCTCGTACGTCTCGGCGACCGGGGACGCGGGGGTGGCGGGCGGCGCCTCGGCGAGCACGAGCACGTGTATGCCGGCGGCGGGGCCGTGCGAGGCGAGCCGGCCGGTGATGTCGCGCAGTGGCCCGGCGCCGGGATCCCCGTCGAGGACGAGGAGGGTGTGCGGGCCCCGGTAGGCGTACGAGGCCTCCTGGACGGCGCGGGCGTCGGCGGCGGCCCAGTTGGTGCCGAGCAGGCTGTCGTCGAGCCGCCGCGTCAGCTCGCCGGTACGGGCCGCGGCCTGGTCGCGGTCGTACGCGAGCAGCAGCCGGCAGTCCTGCCCGTGCGCGGGCCGTACGTGCGGGAGCCAGCCGAGCCAGCCCCAGTCCCCCCGCCGCTCCGCCAGGGCGCGGGCCCGGTCGGCGGCGATGAGCACGATCTCCAGCTGCTGCCCGGGCGCCTGCAGGGCCGCGAGCTGGGCGACGACGCAGCGGGCGACCCCGGCCAGCCGCGCCCGGGGACCGGCGATCCCGAGGGCGCCGACCTCGCGCAGCGCCACCCGGCTCCCGGCCCCGAGGCCGACGTCCAGGGCGCCCGGCTCGCGGGACCACAGCCGCCGGGTCGGCCCGAGGGCGGCCAGCAGCAGCGCGGCCGGGTCATCGGGGTCGGGCCGCGTGGCGACGGCCGTCCCGGTCGCGACCCGTTCCGCGGGGGCTTCCTCCCCGCGCACCCACTTGCGCGCCCAGGCCCCGAGCGCCTTGCGGCGGCCGCCTTGTGCCGGGTCGAGCCCCGGGGCGGGGGCGGGCGCGGGGGCGGCGGCGAAGCCCGGGTCCGAGGGGTCGGGGGCCGCGAGGTGGGCACCCGGCGGGGTGTCCGGCGCGGGGGCCCCGGGGGGTGCCGCGTCGGGGTGGGGCCCGGCGGGGGCGCCCGGCTGGGGGGTGAGGGAGAGGTGGCCCTCCAGGTCCGGGGCCACCGGCAGCGGTTCCGCGTACCCGGTGGCCCGGTCGGCCAGCCGCAGGGTGGATTCGCCGACGCACAGCAGCGCCCCCGGCGCCAGCGGCACCGGGCCGGAGCCGACCGGGACGCCGTCCAGCGTCGTGCCGTTCGTCGAGTTCAGGTCCGCCACGGACACCCGGCCGTCCGGGAGCACCGTCACCGTGCAGTGCAGCCGTGACACGTCCGGATCGTCCAGCGGGACGTCCGCGTCGGCCGAGCGGCCGATGCGGATCGCTCCCGGGTGCAGCAGGTGGACCCCGCCCGCGTCCGGGCCGGCCACCACGTGCAGCTGCGGGCCGTCGGGGCCGTCCTCGTCCGGCAGGACGTTCGGGACCGGCGCGTGCAGGGCCAGTACCGCCCCGTCCACCAGCGGGGGCTCGCCCAGCACCCGGCGCTGCGGGTCGAGCCGCTCCGCGCCGGCGTACAGGATGACGGTGCCTCCGGTGTCGGGTCCGCCGACGGTCGCCGCGAGCCCGGAGGCCACCGCGGCGAGCGGGGTGCCGGCGGGCGCGGTGACGAGTACGTCGCAACTCGCGGGCGCGGTCGCGGTCTGGTGGCCGCTGCGCGACCCAAGGACGGTCAGCCGGATCTGCATCGCCGTCAGCGGTCCCTTCTGCGCGGTGCGCGGTGTGTGCGCCCGGCGGGAAACCACGGGACATGCCTGCCCGTTCGCCCCCCACCCGGCACGGACGCGTCGTCCGGTCAGGTCTGCCGGACGGCGGGGCTCCCGTCCCGGCCGTTCCGTACGGGTGCATCCTCGCACCTGTCACGGACAACACGCCCGGCAGCCGCCGACAATTGATCTTGATCGGTCGCGGGCGGGTATCAGCACCGTTCACATACGGACAGCAAGGCGAGGAAAATCGCCCCTGGCATACACCGCAAACACCATCCTTCGTACATATGTGCGGCAACCAACCTCCTGCGTCCGGCGTCTTCCCGGGGGACACCCCCTAGAGTGGGCCGGAAAACCCATCGACCGGATCGATGCCGGATCGATGACGAGAACGACAGCAGGGGAGCGCGCGACGTGCGGCCAGTCGGCAGCAAGTACCTGCTCGAGGAGCCGCTGGGACGCGGCGCCACGGGCACTGTCTGGCGTGCCCGCCAGAGGGAGATCGCCGGCGCCGAGGCGGCAGTCGCGGGGCACCCCGGCGAGACCGTGGCGATCAAGGTCCTCAAGGAGGAGCTGGCCCAGGACGCGGACATCGTCATGCGCTTCCTGCGCGAGCGCTCCGTCCTGCTGCGTCTGACCCACCCCAACATCGTGCGCACCCGCGACCTCGTCGTCGAGGGCGACCTGCTCGCGCTCGTCATGGACCTGATCGACGGCCCCGACCTCCACAAGTACCTCCGCGAGAACGGCCCCTTCACGCCGGTCGCCGCGAGCCTGCTGACCGCCCAGATCGCGGACGCGCTCGCCGCCAGCCACGCCGACGGCGTGGTCCACCGCGACCTCAAGCCCGCCAACGTCCTGCTCGACGAGCGCGACGGCCAGATGAAGCCGATGCTCACCGACTTCGGCATCGCCCGCCTGGCCGACTCCCCGGGCCTGACGCGCACCCACGAGTTCGTCGGCACCCCCGCCTACGTGGCCCCCGAGTCCGCCGAGGGCCGCCCGCAGACCTCCGCCGTCGACATCTACGGCGCCGGCATCCTGCTCTACGAGCTGCTCACCGGCCGTCCGCCCTTCGCCGGCGGAACCGCGCTGGAGGTGCTCCACCGCCACCTCAGCGAGGAGCCGCAGCGGCCCGCGACGCTGCCCGAGCCGCTGTGGACGGTCATCGAGCGCTGCCTGCGCAAGGAGCCGACGCAGCGCCCCAGCGCCGAGAGCCTGGCCCGCGGCCTGCGCGTGGTCGCCGCCGGCATCGGCGTGCACTCCGCGCCGCAGCAGGTGGAGGCCGCGCTCGGCGTCGGCGCGCTGCTGGCCCCCGACCCCTCGCCCGCGCCGGTCCCCGAGACCCCGGGCGCCGCGGACGCCACGCAGGTGCTGTCCGGGCAGGGCGGCTCGCCGATGGGTGGCTACGACCCCAACGGCATGACCAGCGTCCTGCCGCCGGTCGGCGCGGCGGACGCCACGTCCGTACTGCCGAGCGCGGGAGCCCCCGGGGCCGACCCGACCTCGGTCATGCCGCCCGTACAGCAGCCGGACCAGCCGCACCCGTGGCAGTCGCAGATGCGGGCGGCCCGCGACCGCAACGAGCAGACGCAGGTCCAGTACCTCGACCCGAGCGAGGACCCGCTGCGCCGGCGGCCGCAGCGGCAGGGGCCGCCGCCCGCGCCCCCGCAGCAGCAGCCGTACCGGCAGGGACCGCCGCCGCAGCAGTACCAGCAGCCTCAGCGGCCCCAGTACCAGCAGCACCCTCAGCACCCTCAGCACCCTCCGCAGCAGCAGTACGCCCCTCCGCCGCCGCAGCACTACCAGCCGCAGCAGCACCAGCCTCAGCCGTACCAGCAGCCGCAGCAGCCCCAGTACCGGCAGCCGCAGGCGCCTGCGCACCAGCCGCCGCAGGGTCCGCCGCAGCAGCCCGTCTCCCGGGAGCCGCGCGAGCCGCGCCGCCGCAGCGCCAACCCGGTGCACATCCCGGGCCTGGGCTGCCTGAAGGGCTGCCTGGTGCTGATCCTGGTGTTCTTCGTCGCCGGCTGGCTGGTCTGGGAGCTGACCCCGCTCCAGGAGTGGGTCGGCACCGGCCGCGGCTGGTGGGACCAGGTGTGGACCTGGGGCAACGAGGCCGTCGACTGGATCGGGACGATCGGCGACGCCGCGGACGGCACCCGGCAGTGAGTGGGGCCGGGGCCCTGTAGCGCCGACTTCGTGGATTTGTCGACTTCTGGGGCGTGATTTCGCCCGCAGAAGTGAAGGTCGCCGCGAATCGGGGCCCCTGCTGGCCTACAACCCCCATTCGGCCGCGTAGCTTTGGTGCCGTACGCCAGCCGCTGAGGGAGCAGTCGTGGCACGGAAGATCGGCAGCCGGTACACCGCGCACCAGATCCTGGGGCGCGGCAGCGCGGGCACGGTGTGGCTGGGCGAGGGGCCGGACGGGCCCGTCGCCGTCAAACTGCTGCGTGAGGACCTCGCGTCCGACCAGGAGCTGGTCGGACGGTTCGTCCAGGAGCGCAGCGCGCTGCTGGGCCTGGACCACCCGCACGTCGTCTCCGTCCGGGACCTCGTCGTCGACGGCAACGACCTCGCCCTCGTCATGGACCTCGTCCGCGGTACGGATCTTCGTACGCGCCTCGACCGCGAGCGGCGGCTCGCCCCCGAGGCGGCCGTGGCGATCGTCGCCGACGTGGCGGACGCGCTGGCCGCGGCGCACGCGGCGGGGGTCGTGCACCGCGACGTGAAGCCGGAGAACGTCCTGCTGGACATGCAGGGGCCCCTCGGGCCGGGCGGTGCGCATCCCGCGCTGCTGACCGACTTCGGCGTGGCCAAGCTGATCGACTCGCCGCGGCGGACCTCCGCCGGGCGGCCCTCGGCCCCGACGACGCGGATCATCGGCACGCCGGACTATCTGGCGCCGGAGATCGTGGAGGGGCTGCCCCCGCGGGCGGCCGTGGACATATACGCGCTGGCCACCGTGCTGTACGAGCTGCTGGCCGGCTTCACGCCGTTCGGCGGCGGGCACCCAGGGGCGGTGCTGCGGCGGCACGTGACCGAGACGGTCGTGCCGCTGCCCGGCATCCCCGACGAGCTGTGGCAGCTGATGGTCCAGTGCCTGGCGAAGGCCCCGGCGTCCCGGCTGCGGGCCTCGGAGCTGTCCGCACGCCTACGGGACCTCCTCCCGCTCCTGGCCGGGATGCCGCCGCTGGACGTGGACGAGCCGGACGACGCGGAGCCGGAGCAGGGCTCCTCGGAGGAGCCGGCGGCGGATCCCGTCCGCCGCCGGGGCGTGGTCCCGCTGGTGCCGGGGTCCGCGACGGATTCGAACCGCGACACGCACACCTCGATGCGGGTGCCGGGGCCCGACGAGCTGGCGGGGGGCGCCCTGGGCACGGCGCGGGTGCCCCGCCCGGCCGGCGGGCACCGCCCGGGCGCGGCCCGGCACCGTGCGGAGGCCGCGCGCAAGCGGCGCCTCGCCCTGTCCGCGGGTGCGGCCCTGCTGGTCGCGGCGGCCGGCCTGGGCACGTGGCTCGCCGCGTCCGGCGACGACGACCCCGCGCCCCCGCAGGACAGCAAACACACGGCCCCCCGCACCCCGTAGCCGCCCACCGGTCCTCCGCCCCGGACCCCGCGCCTCAAACGCCGGCGGGGCTGATTCTTGCCGGGCAGAGCTGCCACCAGGCGGCATCAGCCAAAATCCAGCCCCGCCGGGCTGCGGTACAGCCAGCCGAGAGGCGGCATCAGCCAGAATCCAGCCCCGCCGGCGTTTGAGGCGCGGGTCCGGGCGGAGCCCGTGGAGGAGCCGGGCAGGGCGTTCCGCTCGGCGGCCCGGGCTCGGGTCCGGGGCGGAGCCCCGAGGGTGGGGCCCCGCCCGGGGAGCTACGCGCCGACCAGCTCCGGGTGCCAGCGCCGCGCAACGGCGGGGTGGGCCCGGACCCAGCCCTTCAGCTCGTTGCGCCCGTACTCCGCGTGCAGCGGGTTCGACGCGTCGTGCGCGATGCCCGGCGCCGACCGCAGGTAGTCGCCCGGGACCGTGTCCACCACCGCGTCCAGCCGCGGGTTGTAGAAGAACGGCACCGAGAACCGCTCCACCCCGCCCCGCGGGCTCACCACCCGGTGGTCGGTGGCGGTCAGGTACCCCTCCGTCGCGATCTCCAGCAGCTCCCCGAGGTTGACCACGAAGGCCCCCGGCAGCGGCGGTACGTCCACGAAGCCGCCGTCGCGCACCACTTGGAGCCCGCCCACCGAGTCCTGGAGCAGCAGCGTCAGGAAGCCGTAGTCCTTGTGCGCGCCCACGCCCTGGTCCGCTCCCGACGGTGCGGACCCGGGGTAGCGGATCAGCTTCGTGTGCAGGTGCGGCCGGTCCGCGAAGGCCGCGTCGAAGAAGTCCGGCGGGGCGCCGATCGAGGCCAGGAGCTCCTGCAGCAGCCGGTGGGCCACCGCCGCCAGGCGGGACTGCCACTCCAGTACCGCCGTCCGCAGCTCCGGCAGCGCCGCGGGCCACTGGTTCGGCCCCTCCAGCCACAGGTACGCCGGGTCGCCCGGCCCCAGCTCCGGCGCCGGCCGCTCGGCGCCGACGTCCAGCTGGTCGCGCCAGTCGGAGGCCCCGCCCGTCAGCTCGTGCCCGATGCGGGTGTACCCGCGGAAGTGCGGGGAGTTCAGATTGCTCACGGACAGCCGGTCGGCCTCCGGGAGCGCGAAGAAAACCCTGGTCAGCTCCAGGATGCGGGCGGTCTCGGCGGCGCTCACGCCGTGCCCGGTGAGGTGCAGGAAACCGCTGTCGCGGGCGGCGGCGTGCAGTGCCTTCAGGAAATCGGCCCGCTGGGCCGGGTCGTCCGCCCGTGAGAGGTCCAGGACGGGAAGGGAGTGCGCGGACGGCATGACGTCTCCGTTTCGGATGTCACGGGGTCCTGTCCCCAAGGGGTGGCGGGGTCGCGGAAGGGGAGGGCCGCCGACAGGGATGGCGTCGGGGCCGCGTGGCCGCGTACAGGACCAAGTCGGATCGGGGTGGATCAGGCTTGGGGATGGTCCGGCGGCAGACAGCTCGTCGTCGTGACACGCATGTGGTCCACATGGCGGCGCTTGACGAGGAGAACAGTCATACGGTGAGCGTACGCCCGCACGGAGGTCCATCAGTACGGGTGATCCGGCCTGCCCGGAGATCGGCCTCCGGGGACCGGCTACGCTGGACCCGTGGCAGTCGTCGATGTTTCCGAAGAGCTGAAGTCCCTCTCCTCGACCATGGGGTCGATCGAGGCCGTCCTGGACCTCGACAAGCTGAGGGCAGATATCGCCGTGCTCGAGGAGCAGGCCGCCGCGCCGTCCCTGTGGGACGACCCGGAAGCCGCCCAGAAGATCACGAGCAAGCTTTCGCACCTCCAGGCCGAGGTCCGCAAGACCGAGACCCTGCGCGGCCGTATCGACGACCTCGCGGTGCTCTTCGAGCTCGCCCAGGAGATGGACGACGCGGACACCCTGGCCGAGGCGGAGACCGAGCTGGTCTCCGTCCGCAAGGCGCTGGACGAGATGGAGGTCCGCACCCTGCTCTCGGGCGAGTACGCCGAGCGCGAGGCGCTGGTCAACATCCGTGCCGAGGCCGGCGGCGTGGACGCCTCCGACTTCGCCGAGCGCCTGCAGCGCATGTACCTGCGCTGGGCCGAGCGCCACGGCTACCCGACGGAGGTCTACGAGACCTCGTACGCGGAAGAGGCCGGCATCAAGTCGACCACCTTCGTGGTCAAGGCCCCGTACGCCTACGGCACCCTCTCCGTCGAGCAGGGCACCCACCGGCTCGTCCGGATCTCGCCCTTCGACAACCAGGGCCGCCGCCAGACCTCCTTCGCGGGCGTCGAGGTGCTGCCGGTCGTCGAGTCCAGCGACCACGTCGAGATCGACGAGGGCGAGCTGCGCGTCGACGTGTACCGCGCCTCCGGCCCCGGCGGCCAGGGCGTCAACACGACCGACTCCGCGGTGCGCATCACGCACCTGCCGACCGGCATCGTGGTCTCCTGCCAGAACGAGCGTTCGCAGATCCAGAACAAGGCCAGTGCCATGAACGTCCTCCAGGCCAAGCTGCTCGAGCGGCGCCGCCAGGAGGAGAAGGACAAGATGGACGCCCTCAAGGACGGCGGCAGCTCCTGGGGCAACCAGATGCGCTCCTACGTCCTGCACCCGTACCAGATGGTCAAGGACCTCCGGACGGAGTTCGAGGTCGGCAACCCGCAGGCGGTGCTCGACGGCGAGATCGACGGCTTCCTCGAGGCCGGCATCCGCTGGCGCAAGCAGCAGGAGCAGACCGCGTAAGCGCCCGGACACGGCCGAAGGGCCCGGACGCCTCCTCGTGAGGTGTACGGGCCCTTCGGTCGTGCGGTGATGCGTGATGCGCTTGATCGGGACGTGGCGTGGGCTGCGCGGGCTATGCCGTCTGCTGCGCCACCAGCGCCAGTGCGGCCACCAGGACCACCAGAAGCGCGATGAGCGCCACGGGGTTCAGGCCGGAGAAGGGGCCCTCCTGCTGGAGGCGCTCCCGGTTCGCCCGGCACACAGGGCAACGGCCCTGGCTGACGGGTGCGGCGCAGTTCGCGCACACGAGCCGGTCATATGTCATGCGCTCCTCCTCTCGTCCCCTTGGTGTCCCTCCATGAGGGACAACGGCGCGGGGAACGAGACCGTTCCCCCTACCACTGTGCCAGCTTCGACGACATTCGGCGCGGCCCGTCCGGGCAATCGCGGTCGAGGGCGCCTCGGAGGCGGGGATATATCGGGCAACTCCGGACGCCGGGTCCACACCTCGCGCCCGTTCGCGTATGGTCACGCACACCTACTCCCGGCGACCGTGGTGCACCCGTGATCCGATTCGACAACGTCTCCAAGTCCTACCCGAAGCAGAGCCGCCCCGCACTCAGAGATGTCTCCCTGGACATCGCGAAGGGCGAGTTCGTCTTCCTGGTCGGCTCCTCCGGCTCCGGCAAGTCCACCTTCATGCGGCTCATCCTGCGCGAGGAGCGGGCGAGCCACGGCCAGGTGCACGTACTGGGCAAGGACCTCGCCAGACTCTCCAACTGGAAGGTCCCGCACATGCGGCGCCAGCTGGGGACCGTGTTCCAGGACTTCCGGCTCCTGCCCAACAAGTCGGTGGCCGACAACGTGGCCTTCGCCCAGGAGGTCATCGGCAAGCCGCGCGGCGAGATCCGCAAGGCCGTCCCCCAGGTCCTCGAACTGGTCGGGCTCGGCGGCAAGGAGGACCGGATGCCCGGCGAGCTCTCCGGTGGTGAGCAGCAGCGCGTGGCCATCGCCCGTGCCTTCGTCAACCGTCCCGCCCTGCTGATCGCGGACGAGCCCACCGGCAACCTCGACCCGCAGACCTCCGTCGGGATCATGAAGCTGCTGGACCGGATCAACCGGACCGGCACCACCGTGATCATGGCGACCCACGACCAGCAGATCGTCGACCAGATGCGCAAGCGCGTCATCGAACTCGAACAGGGCCGACTCGTGCGCGACCAGTCGCGCGGCGTCTACGGCTACCAGCACTGAAAGGTCCCTGAGACGCAATGCGCGCCCAGTTCGTCATGTCGGAGATCGGCGTCGGTCTCCGTCGCAATCTCACCATGACCTTCGCGGTCATCATCTCCGTGGCCCTGTCGCTGGCCCTGTTCGGTGGCTCCCTCCTCATGCGCGACCAGGTCAGCAAGATGAAGGGCTACTGGTACGACAAGGTCAACGTCTCGATCTACCTCTGCAACAAGAACGACGCCGAGGCCACCAACGGCGCGTCCTGCTCCAAGGGCGCGGTGACCCCGGAGCAGAAGCAGGCCCTGGAGACCGAGCTCAAGGGCATGGACCTCGTCGAGAGCGTGTCGTACGAGTCCTCCGACGAGGCCTTCAAGCACTACAAGGAGCAGTTCGGCCACACCGCCCTGGCCGCCTCCATCACCCCGGACCAGATGCCCGAGTCCTTCCGGGTCAAGCTCAAGCAGCCCGAGAAGTACAAGGTCATCACGACCTCCTTCTCGGGCCGGGACGGCGTCCAGTCGGTCGAGGACCAGCGCACCGTGCTGGACAACCTCTTCAGACTCCTCGGCTACCTCAACTGGGCCGCCCTCGGCATCATGCTGATCATGCTGGTGGTGGCGCTGTTGCTGATCGTCAACACGGTGCGCGTGTCCGCCTTCAGCAGGCGGCGCGAGACCGGGATCATGCGGCTGGTGGGCGCCTCCAGCTTCTACATCCAGGTGCCGTTCATCATGGAGGCCGCCTTCGCCGGCCTCATCGGCGCCGTCTTCGCCTGCGGCATGCTGGGCGCCGGCCAGTACTTCGTGATCGACCACGGCGCCGCGCTGCGCACGAAGATGGAACTGATCAACTTCATCGGCTGGGACTCCGTCCTGACGAAGCTGCCGCTGGTGCTGGTCATCGGGCTGCTGATGCCCTCCCTGGCGGCCTTCGTCGCGTTGCGCAAGTACCTGAAGGTGTGACGAGTGCCCCGCGAGCGGTACGGCCAACGACCCGTACCGCCACGGGGCTTGTCCTAGACTCGGCGCCATGCCGGGACTGCCCGCCTTCTGTCTCCGGCCCCGCGACCTGCGTCGCGGGGCCGTTTTGACGTTGGTCTTCCTCGTGGCCGTCGCAACCGCCGCGAGCACCGGCTGCTGGGACTTCGACACCCCGGCGGACATCGCGGGCCCGGGAGCCGTGCTGATCGCCCGCGGCGTGGACGGGCCCGCGGAGGGACCGGGGGCCGCCGAGGGACCCGGGGCCGCGGCCCCGCCCCGTGCGGCCGGCACCGCGGACCGGGAGGCCGTCGCCCGCGCCGCCGGGGAGGCCGCCGCCGCCGGGAAGTCCGGCAAGGACGCCGCCCAGGAGGTGGTCAGCCGCAGCGGAGACCGCTGGGGCACCGTCTACGACCGGGACGAGTACGAGACCTTCGCCGAGGACCTCGACGGCCGCTGGACCGGCGTCGGGCTCTGGGTCCAGCGCCGCCAGGGCGGCCGCGTCGAGATCGACCGGGTCCAGCCCGGCGGCCCCGCCGCCCGGGCCGGCCTGCGCGCCGGCGACCGGCTGCTGAGCGTCGACGGTCAGGGCGTGACCGGGCTGCGCGTCCCCGAGGTGGTGGCCCTGCTGCGCGGCGCGGCCGGCACCCCCGCGGTGCTGCACCTGACCCGCGGCGGCGCCGACCTCACCCAGACCGTGCGGCGCGAGGTACTGCACGCCGAGCCGGTCACCGTACGGGAACTCCCGGGCGGGATCACCGTCATCAAGGTCGCCTCCTTCACCCGCGGCTCCGGCGAACGGGTCCGGGACGCCGTCCGCGCCGCCCCGCCCGGCTCCGGGGTCATGCTCGACCTGCGCGGCAACACCGGCGGGCTGGTCACCGAGGCGGTGGCGGCCGCCGCCGCGTTCCTCGACGGCGGGCTCGTGGCCACGTACGACGTACGGGGGGACCAGCACGCGCTGTACGCCCCGCCGGGCGGCGATACGGCCCGGCCGCTCGTGGCCCTGGTGGACGGCGGCACGATGAGCGCGGCCGAACTCGTCACGGGCGCGCTCCAGGACCGGGGCCGCGCCGTCACGGTCGGCACCCGGACCTTCGGCAAGGGCTCGGTGCAGATGCCGACGCGGCTCCCGGACGGCTCGGTGGCCGAACTGACGGTCGGCACGTACCGCACCCCGGGGGGCCGCAGCCTCGACGGCGGCGGCATCCAGCCGGACCTGGCGGCGGCGGACGGGGCCGAGGAACGGGCCCGCGCGGTATTGGGTGGCCTCGGGGCGGGTCGGTAGTGCGAAAATGACCGCACTATGGCTAAGGAAAAAGGGCGCAAGCTGATCGCCCAGAACAAGAAGGCGCGGCACGACTACACGATCATCGACACCTACGAGTGCGGCCTCGTGCTCACGGGCACCGAGGTCAAGTCCCTGCGCCAGGGCCGGGCCTCGCTGGTGGACGGCTTCGTGTCGATGGAGGGCCACGAGGCCTGGCTGTACAACGTGCACGTGCCGGAGTACAGCCAGGGCACCTGGACCAACCACAGCGCCCGGCGCAAGCGCAAGCTCCTCATGCACCGGGAGGAGCTCGACAAGCTGGAGCGGAAGTCGGAGGAGTCGGGTCACACGATCGTGCCCCTGTCCCTGTACTTCAAGGACGGCCGCGCGAAGGTCGAGATCGCGCTGGCGAAGGGCAAGAAGGAGTACGACAAGCGGCAGACCCTGCGGGAGAAGCAGGACACCCGCGAGACGAACCGCGCGATCTCGGCGGTCCGCCGCAAGCAGCGGGGTACGGTTTAACCTCCTGGCACGCGGAGGTCCACTTCGCGTACCATGGCGTCAGCGCCACCCCCTCGGGGGCGGAGCGGTTCGTGCAGTACATAACTCAATAGCGTGAAACATGGGGATGATCGGTTTCGACAGCGGATGTCGATGCAGGGGAAGCGAGCCGAGGAAGCGGCAATGATCTCGTAAACCATATGTCGCAAACAATAATCGCCAACTCCAAGAGCGATAACTCCCGCTTCACCCTCGCTGCCTAATAACAGTGAGCTGAAGCCTCTGTGAGGAGCGTCAGCCCGGAAGTGGTCCCGGTCCGGATCCTGGCGTCAATTAGGGATCTAAACCTCTAACCCCGGTCACGGGGGCTGGAGGGAAACCAAACAGTGACTGAGCCCGTCGGAGACTTGTCCGTGTGATCTCCGGGGCTGAGAAAAGCGCAGCGGAATGCGCTCGGAGAAGCCCTGCTTCTGCACCGTTGGACGCGGGTTCGATTCCCGCCATCTCCACCACCCCATGTGGGCAAAGGCCCCGCGGCCTCTCGGCTGCGGGGCCTTTGTCATGCCGGGGGGTGCCTTCACAGCCGCGTCTGCGTGTTCGCGGGGAAGGTGAACCCGGCGCGGGTCCCGGCGTTGCAGGTCAGCGGCCGCGCGTCGTCCGAGCGCGTGCCTGCGACCGGGGCGCGCCGGCCGTCCCGGTAGGAGCGGGCCTCCGGGAAGGTCCGACGAAGCAGACAAGGGGTGTTCCTTCGCGAAGGGAAGGGCCTTGGGGAAGACCCCCCGGTTATCGCCGGCCTTGGGCGTTGGCCGTGAATACCACGCGGGCTCGGTCACCCGCCCGCCGGACGAACGGCCCCGCCACGGTGACCGCGAGGGCGGCCGCCGCGGGCAGCAGGTAGGCCGCGGCCGGACCGAGGTGGTCGACGGCGGCGCCCGCCGTGGCGGAGCCGGCCGCGATGCCCGCCAGGATCGCCGTGACGGCCAGGGTCATGCCCTCGTTCAGGCGGCCCTCGGGCGTGACGGCGTGCACCCGGGCCATCGCCGTCACCATCGTCGGGGCCGTGGCCATGCCCGCCAGGAGCAGCGCCGGGGCCAGCAGGACGACCGAGCCCGTCGCCGCGGCCGCCGCCGGCAGGGCCATCGCCGCGGCCAGGACGGCCAGGCAGGTGCCCAGGCCGCGCGGGCGCAGCGTGCCGTACAGGAGCCCGGCCGCGCAGGAGCCGGTCGCCTGCAGGGCCAGGACCAGGCCGGTGCCGGCGCCCAGCCGGTGCGCGTCGAGGTACGCGATCGAAGAGACCTCCATCGAGCCGAACACCAGGCCCAGGGCCAGGAAGAGGACGAGCAGCGGGCCCAGGGCGCGCAGCGGCGAGCCGCGCCGGGGCGCCGCCGTCACCGGGGGCTCGGTGGCGCGCCGGGAGGTGAAGACCAGCATGCCGGTGAGGAGCAGGGCCGCCCCGGTGAGGGTGCCCGCCTCCGGGAAGACGGCCGCGCAGAGGAGGGCCGCGAGGACCGGGCCGCACATGTAGCAGAACTCGTCGGCGGCCTGCTCGAAGGACATCGCCGTGTGGTGCGCGGCCGGGGAGTCGCGCAGCAGGTGGGTCCAGCGGGCGCGGGACATGCCGCCGATGTTGGGGGTGGTGGCCGTGGCGGCGTACGCGGCGAAGAGGGTCCAGGCGGGGGCTTCGAGGCGGACGCAGACGATCAGGGCGAGGGAGCCCAGGACCGCGATCAGCGTGGCCGGTACGGCGATCCGGGCCTGGCCGTGCCGGTCGATCAGCCGGGCCGTCCAGGGCGCGACCAGGGCGGTGGCGCCGAGTCCGGTGGCCGTGACCGCGCCGGCGAGGGCGTACGAGCCGCGCTGGCCGGCGATCATCATCACCGCGCTGATGCCGAACATGCCCATGGGGAGCCGGGCGAGCAGGTTCCCGGCGGTGAAGGCGCGGGCGCCGGGGAGGGCGAACAGCCGCCGGTACGGGCCCGGGGCGCGGGGCGCGGGCCCGGCGGGGGAGGGAGCGGCCGCGGGCGGGGCGGCGAGGACGAGGGTGGTGCCGGTGACGGTCATCAGCGGGGCAGTGGGCATGGATCAAGGTTCCGGCCGGGGGCCGGGCCGGGTCCAACACCTGTTCCCGGGGGATTCACCGCTCCCTGTTGTTAGTCTCCGGGGGTGATGCCCCGTGATGTGGAACCCCGCCTGCTGCGCGGATTCGTCGCCGTGGCCGAGGAGTCGCACTTCACCCGCGCCGCCGCCCGGCTGTACGTCGCCCAGCAGGCCCTGAGCCGGGACGTGCGCCGCCTCGAGCAGACCCTGGGCACGGCGCTGTTCGCACGCACCACCCGCGCCGTCGAGCTGACCCCGGACGGGCAGCGCCTGCTGCCCCTGGCCCGCGGCGTGCTGCGCGCCCACGAGGAGCTGGTCGCCGCCTTCGCCGGGCCCCGCCCGCTGCTCGTGGACCTCAACACCGACGGGCCGGGCACCGCGCGCACCGTCCTGGAGCGGGCCCGCGAACTGGCCCCGGAGTGCGAGCTGATGGCCCGCTTCGAGAGCGGGCTGACCCACGCCGCCGCCGAGATCGCGGCCGGCCGCCTGGACGTCTCCTTCGGGTACGCCGGCGGGCTGGACCCGAAGCTGCGGGCCCGGCTCGCGCACACGCCCGTACGGTACGAACCGCTCGCGGTGCTGCTGCCCGCCGGGCACGCGCTGGCCGCGGCGGCCGGACCGGCCGGCGTACCGCTGGAGCTGGACGCGCTGGCGGGGGAGAGCGTGTACACCGGGGCGGGCAACGCGCGGACCCTGGAGTGGACGGGGCTGGCCGGGGAGCTCTTCGCCGGGCGCGGGATCGCACAGGCGCCGCCCGCCCCGGTGGCGGTGGGCAAGGACGAGTTCGGGCGGGTGATGGCCAAGACCCGCAACCCGGTACTGGTGACGGTGGACTTCGCCGACATGCCCGGGTGCGTGAAACGGCCGCTCGCCGACCCGGTGCCGCTGTCGCCCCTCGAGATGGTGTGGCGCGAGGGCTTCGCCCATCCCGGGCTGGACGCCCTGCGCACGGCCGCGGCGGAACTCGCCGCCGAGCGGGGCTGGCTGGACGTGCCCCCCGGAAGCTGGCTGCCGGCGGCCGCGCTCACACCCGGCCCGGTCGGCGGGTGAGTGCAAGGTTTCCCGGCGGTCATCCGGCGGGGACCGGGGCCGAAACGCGCCCTTCCTAGGGTCGTCACCACGGACGCGACGGCAGCTGCGGAGGCGTGTGATGAGGCGTACGAAGACCTGGATCGAACACTGGGACCCCGAGGACGAGACGTTCTGGAAGGCCACGGGCGAGCGGATCGCCCGGCGCAACCTGCTGTACTCCGTGCTCTCCGAGCACATCGGCTTCTCGATCTGGTCCCTGTGGTCGGTGATGGTGCTCTTCATGGGGCCGGCCTACGGGATCGACCCGGCCGGGAAGTTCTTCCTCATCGCCACCGCCACCTGCGTCGGCGCCCTCGTACGGGTGCCGTACACCTTCGCCGTCGCCCGGTTCGGCGGCCGGAACTGGACGGTGGTCAGCTCCCTGCTGCTGCTCGCCCCGACGGTGGGCGCACTGGTGGTCATGGAGCCCGGCACCTCCTACGGCACCTTCCTGGCCGTCGCCGCGCTGACGGGGGTGGGCGGCGGCAACTTCGCCTCCTCGATGACGAACATCAACGCCTTCTTCCCGCTCCGCAAGAAGGGCTGGGCGCTCGGACTCAACGCGGGCGGCGGGAACATCGGCGTACCCGTGGTGCAGCTGCTCGCGCTGCTGGTCATCGCCACCGCCGGGGCGGGCCGCCCCAGGGTGCTGCTCGCGATCTACCTCCCGCTGATCGTGATCGCGGCCGCTCTGGCCGCCCTGCGCATGGACAACCTGGCGCCCGTACGCAATGACACAGGCGCCGTACGCGAGGCGGTGCGCGACGCGCACACCTGGATCATGGCGTTCCTCTACGTCGGCACCTTCGGCTCCTTCATCGGCTACAGCTTCGCCTTCGGCCTGGTGCTCCAGACGCAGTTCGGCCGGACCCCGCTCCAGGCGGCCTCGCTGACCTTCGTCGGCCCGCTCCTCGGCTCCCTGATCCGGCCCGTCGGCGGGGCGCTGGCGGACCGCTTCGGCGGCGCCCGGATCACCCTCGGCACCTTCGTGGCCATGGCGGCCGCGACCGGGGTGGTCATCTTCGCCTCCGTGCGGGAGTCGCTGCCGGTCTTCCTCGTCGGGTTCGTGGCGCTGTTCGTGCTCGGTGGGCTCGGCAACGGTTCGACGTACAAGATGATCCCGGGCATCTTCCAGGCGAAGGCGCTGGCCCGCGGCATGAGCGGCGAGGACGCCGCCGCCTACGGGCGGCGGCTCTCCGGGGCCTCGATGGGGCTGATCGGGGCGGTGGGCGCGCTCGGCGGTCTCGGCATCAACCTGGCGTTCCGGGAGGCCTTCTCGACCTCCGGCTCCGGGACGGCCGCCTTCGTGACCTTCCTCGGCTTCTACGCCGCGTGCTGCGCCGTCACCTGGACGGTATACCTTCGCCGGCCCGCGGCCGTGGCCTCCCCGGCGGCCGGGACGGCGGCGAAAGCGCAGCTCACCTCGGTGTAACGGGGGTTAACCGCGTGGAAATGCGGGTGAACCGAGCCTGATACGCACCCTTGGCAGGCTCGGCTCACGCGACACCCGACCCACTGCGCAAGGCAGGTCACCATGTACGACACGCACACCGGGCCGCTCGCCGGCTTCACCGTCGGGGTCACCGCCGCCCGGCGGGCCGACGAGCTGATCGCCCTGCTGCAGCGGCGCGGGGCCACCGTGCTGCACGCGCCGGCCCTGCGCATCGTGCCGCTGGACGACGACACCGAACTGCTCGCCGCGACCAGGAAGCTGATCGACTTCGCGCCGGACGTCGTGGTCGCCACCACCGCCATCGGCTTCCGCGGATGGATCGAGGCCGCCGACGGGTGGGGGATCGGCGAGGAGCTGATCGCCCGGCTGCGCGAGAGCGAACTGCTGGCGCGCGGACCGAAGGTCAAGGGCGCGATCCGGGCCGCCGGGCTGGTGGAGGCCTGGTCCCCGCGGTCCGAGTCCCTCGCCGAGGTGCTCGACCGGCTGCTGACGGCCGGGGTGGCGGGGCGGCGCATCGCGCTCCAGCTCCACGGGGAGCCGTTGCCCGGGTTCATCGAGGCGCTGCGGGACGGCGGGGCCGAGGTGATCGGCGTACCGGTCTACCGGTGGATGGCGCCGGCGGACCTCGGGCCGCTGGACCGGCTGCTGGACGCGGTGGTCTCGGGCTCGGTGGACGCGGTGAGCTTCACCTCGGCCCCGGCGGTGGCCTCGCTGCTGGCGCGGGCCGGGGAGCGGGGCGTACGGGAACCCGTCCTGGCGGCGCTGCGGGACGGCGGGGTGCTGTCCGCGTGCGTGGGCCCTGTGACGGCCCTGCCGTTGCAGGCGGAGGGCGTGGCGACCCTGCAGCCGGAGCGGTTCCGGCTGGGGCCGCTCGTCCAGCTGCTCTGCACCGAACTGCCGGGGCGCGCGCGGGTGCTGCCGGTCGCGGGGCACCGGGTGGAGATCCGCGGGCAGGCGGTGGTGGTGGACGCGGAACTGCGCCCCGTACCGCCGGCCGGGATGGCCCTGCTGCGGGCCCTGTCGCGCCGGCCCGGGTGGGTGGTGGCCCGGGCGGAACTGCTGCGGGCCCTGCCGGGCGCGGGGCGCGACGAGCACGCCGTGGAGACGGCGATGGCCCGGCTGCGGGTGGCGCTGGGCGCGCCGAACCTGATCCAGACCGTGGTGAAGCGGGGGTACCGGCTGTCGCTGGACGCCGGGGAGTGCGCGCCGGGGGCGCGCGTCGGTTAGCGTGCCCGGATGATGATCGCTGACGGAGTGGAGATGCGCGGCGTCACGCTGGACGACGCCGCCGGGCTGGCCGACACGCTGGCCCGCAACCGGGAGTACATGGCGCCCTGCGACCCTTACCGGCCCGAGGAGTTCTACACCGAGGCCGGTCAGCGGGCCCGCGTCGAGGCGCTGCTCGCTGAGCGCGACGACGGCCGGACGGTGCCCTTCGTGCTGACCGCGGGAGGCGTACCGGTGGGCGGGATCAACCTGGGCTCCATCACGCACGGGCCGCTGTGCAGCGGCGGCGTCGGCTACTGGGTCGACCGGGCATGGGCCGGGAGGGGCCTGGCCACCGCCGCCGTGGCGGAGGTCTGCCGGCTCGCCCGCGACGAGGTCGGACTGCACCGGGTGCAGGCCGGCACGCTCCTGGACAACCACGGCTCCCAACGGGTGCTGGCCAAGGCGGGCTTCACCGCCTACGGGGTCGCCCCCCAGTACCTCCACATCAACGGCGCCTGGCGCGACCACCGGCTCTTCCAGCGCCTGCTGCACGACGACCCGCCGCGCCGCTGAGCGGTCTCCCCGAGACCGCTCAGGGCCTGCACGGGGGCTTCCGCCGCGGAGCGGCTACGGGCACTCTGGGGGCACGCCCCAAGAGCGAGGCGGTGACGGGCATGTGGTTCGACTCCGGGCGGGTCTGCCTGGACCTGGTGGCCACCTCCGGGTCCCGCAGGGACATCGAGGGCACAGAGGGGATCCGGGACGGTGACGAGCTGCGGCTGTGGCTCGTCGGGACCGGGCTGGTGCCCGGCCGGACACCGCTGAGCCAGATCCAGACCGACTGGGTCCAGGCGTTCCGGGCGCTGCGCGCCGACGTGGAGAGCCTCGTACGGGCCGAACTGGCCGCGGCGGGGCCCGACCGGGACGCGCTGGCCCGGGTCAACGCGGCGGCCGCCGGTCCACCCCCGGGACTGTGTGCCGTACCGGACCAAGAGGGTCACCTCGTAAGGGAGTTGTGCGGCGGGCTGGAGTGCGGCGCGCTGCTCGCCGCCGTGGCCCGCGACGCCGTGGAACTGCTCACCGATCCCGGCGACCGGGCGCTGCTGAGGGCCTGCGAGGGGGAGGGCTGTGCCCGCGTCTACCTGGACACCTCGCGCGGGCACCGGCGGCGCTGGTGCTCCAGCGAGCTGTGCGGGAACCGGGAGCGGGTCGCCCGGCACCGGCGCAGGGTCCTGGCGGCCCGACCCGGGTAGGGGCGGCCCGCCCCGGACGGTCCCGAGGGGTTCCCGGGAGGTCCCGGCGTAGTGATCTTCGTCGTGATCCGCGTCCGTTCCCGGAACGGGCGTGCGGACAGGGTGCCGCTTCGCGTACGGTTGACGGTCGCCCATGCACGTCAGAAGGGGGCCTTGGTGGCCGCGCAGAATGCCGCTGTCGACAGCACGGCGGATTCCGTCCGCGATCGGGAGATCGCGGTCGAGCAGACGCATCTCGACCAGGTGTACCGACGCCTTGAGGAGAAGATCCACGAGGCCGAGTTCCTGATGAACGACGCCGCCAAGCGTGGCCAGGTGGGAACGCCCGGCGCGCTCGCCGAGCGCGACGCGCAGGTCTTCCGCGCCGGGATCCACCTCAACCGGCTGAACAACGAGTTCGAGGACTTCCTCTTCGGCCGCATCGACCTGGTGCTCGGCAAGGACGGGGAGCGCGGCGCCGACGGCGCCTACACCTCCGTCGAGCCGGCCGACGACGCGATCCGCGCCGACCTCACCGCCGACATCGCCGAGACGCTGCACATCGGCCGCATCGGAGTCCTGGACTCCGACTACGCGCCGCTCGTCATCGACTGGCGCGCCCCCGCGGCCGCGCCGTTCTACCGTTCCACCCCCAAGGAGCCCGGCCGCGTCGTGCGCCGCCGCGTCATCCGCTCCAAGGGCCGCAAGGTCCTCGGCGTCGAGGACGACCTGATGCGCCCCGAGGTCACCGCCTCGCTGCACGGGCAGGAGCTGCCCGCCATCGGCGACGGCGCGCTGATGGCCGCGCTCGGCCGGGCCCGTACGCACTCGATGCGCGACATCGTCTCCTCCATCCAGGCCGAGCAGGACCTCGTCATCCGGGCCCCCGCCGCCTCGGTCGCCGAGGTCGCGGGCGGGCCCGGCACCGGCAAGACCGCCGTCGCCCTGCACCGTGCCGCCTACCTGCTCTACCAGGACCGGCGCCGCTACTCCGGCGGCATCCTGATCGTCTCCCCGACGCCGCTGCTCGTCGCGTACACCGAGGGCGTGCTGCCCTCCCTCGGCGAGGAGGGCCAGGTCGCCATCCGCGCGCTCGGCTCGCTCGTCGACGGGGCCGAGGCGACGACGTACGACGATCCGTCCGTGGCCCGCGTCAAGGGCTCCTCGCGGATGCTGAAGGTGCTCCGCAAGGCCGTACGGGGCACCCTGGAGCTCGGCAACGCCCGCGGCCCCGCCCCGGACCGGCTCCGCGTGGTCGCCTTCGGCCGGCGCCAGGAGCTGGAGGCCGACGATCTGAACCGGATCCGGCAGAACGTGCTCGGCGGCACCGCGCCCGTGAACCTGCTGCGCCCGCGCGCCCGCAAGCTGCTCCTCGACGCGCTGTACGCGAAGTCGGGCGGCTCCGGTCGGCACAGCGACCCGGAGCTGGCCGCCGAGCTGCGCTCCGCCTTCGACGAGGACATCTCCACCGAGGACGCCTTCATCGACTTCCTCAACGCCTGGTGGCCGGAGCTGACCCCGCGCATGGTGCTCGCCGCGATGGCCGACGAGCGCAAGCTCGGCCGCTGGTCGCGCCGGGACCTGAACCCGCGCGAGACCCGGCAGCTGGCGCGCTCGCTGCGCCGGGTGGGCCCGGACGGCAAGGGCCCGCTGTCGGTGCACGACGTGGCGCTGCTGGACGAGCTCCATCAGCTGCTCGGCGCCCCGGCCCGGCCCAGGCGGAAGCGGGAGATGGACCCGCTGGACCAGCTGAGCGGGCTGGAGGAGCTGATGCCGACCCGCGAGGAGACCCAGTGGGAGCGGGCCGAGCGGCTCGCGGCGGAGCGCACCGAGTACGCGCACGTCATCGTGGACGAGGCGCAGGACCTGACGCCCATGCAGTGGCGGATGGTGGGCCGCCGGGGCCGGATGGGCACCTGGACGGTGGTCGGCGACCCGGCGCAGTCCTCGTGGACGGACCCGCAGGAGGCGGCCGCGGCCCGCGACGAGGCCCTGGGCTCCCGGCCGCGCCGGCGGTTCACCCTCACGGTGAACTACCGCAACCCGGCGGAGGTCGCCGAGGTCGCGTCCCGGGTGCTGCGCCTCGCGATGCCGGGCATGGAGCCGCCGACGGCGGTGCGTTCCACGGGCCTGGAGCCCCGTTTCGCGGCCGCCGGGGGCGAGCTGGGCGCGGCGGTGCGCGAGGAGACCCGGCGGCTGCTGGAGCAGGTGGACGGCACGGTGGGCGTGGTCGTGGCCATGGACCGGCGCGCGGAGGCCGCGGGCTGGCTGGCGGACCTGGGCGACCGGGCGGTGGCGCTGGGCAGCCTGGAGGCCAAGGGCCTGGAGTACGACGCCACCGTGGTCGTCTCGCCGGCGGAGATCGCGGAGGAGTCCCCGGCCGGCCTCCGGGTGCTGTACGTGGCGCTGACGCGCGCGACGCAGCAGCTCACGGTGGTCTCGGCGGACCGGGACCGGCCGGACGGATCCGGGGTGCCGGAGCTGCTGCGGGGGTAGGCGCGGGCGCGTACGGCCGGATGGCCCGCGGCCAGGCGGCTGGTGCGCGGAGGTCAACTTCCGGGAGGGGGATCACTTCCGGCGAACCTTTGTTAGCCTGGTCAAGACACCGGCTCGATCCAAGCCCCCGGGCCCAACCTTCGTCGCCTAGAGCGACCACTTGCCGCGAGGCGAGCATGGCGGGTCGGTGTCGTAGTCGTACACAACAGGTCTGCCCTCTTCGCTTCGGCGGAGGGGGCAGACCTGTTTTGCGTGGCCGGAAAAGCTTCCGAGACACCTGGAAATCTCGTATGGTGGAAGAGTCTTTCCGAAATTTGTAGCTGGTTACCTCGTACTGGCTGGTAGGTGGGACGATCGGACAACAGGTCCTGCCGACACCTTGCGTGCAGCGGGACCCTGTGTGTACAGAAAAACCAGGGACAGAAGAGGAACACGGCCATGGCAACGGCGCCCAGCGTCTCGTACTCGATGACGGTCCGCCTGGAAGTGCCCGCGAGCGGAACCGCGGTCTCCCAGCTCACCACCGCCGTGGAGTCGTCCGGTGGCTCGGTCACCGGCCTCGATGTGACCGCTTCCGGCCACGAGAAGCTCCGTATCGACGTCACCATCGCGGCGACCTCCACGGCGCACGCCGACGAGATCGTCGAGAAGCTGCGGGGGATCGAGGGCGTCAGCCTCGGCAAGGTCTCCGACCGCACCTTCCTGATGCACCTCGGCGGCAAGATCGAGATGGCGTCCAAGCACCCCATCCGCAACCGCGACGACCTCTCGATGATCTACACCCCGGGCGTGGCCCGCGTGTGCATGGCGATCGCCGAGAACCCCGAGGACGCGCGCCGCCTGACCATCAAGCGCAATTCCGTCGCAGTCGTGACGGACGGCTCCGCCGTGCTGGGCCTCGGCAACATCGGCCCGATGGCCGCGCTGCCCGTCATGGAGGGCAAGGCGGCCCTCTTCAAGCGCTTCGCGGGCATCGACGCGTGGCCGATCTGCCTCGACACCCAGGACACCGACAAAATCGTCGAGATCGTCCGAGCCATCGCCCCGGGCTTCGCCGGCATCAACCTGGAGGACATCTCCGCGCCGCGCTGCTTCGAGATCGAGGCCCGGCTGCGCGAGGCCCTCGACATCCCCGTCTTCCACGACGACCAGCACGGCACCGCGATCGTGGTCCTCGCCGCCCTCACCAACGCACTTCGCGTGGTGGGCAAGGCAGTTGGCGATGTCAAGGTCGTCATGTCGGGCGCCGGCGCCGCCGGTACCGCGATCCTCAAGCTGCTCCTCGCCGCGGGCGTCAAGAACGCGGTCAGCGCCGACATCCACGGTGTCGTGCACGCCGACCGCCCCGACCTGGTCGACGCGGACGCCGATTCCCCGCTGCGCTGGATCGCCGACAACACCAACCCCGAGGGCTACACCGGCAGCTTGAAGGAGGCCGTGGTCGGCGCCGACGTCTTCATCGGCGTCTCGGCCCCGAACGTGCTCTCCGGCGAGGACGTCGCCGCGATGGCGGAGGGCGCGATCGTGTTCGCGCTCGCGAACCCGGACCCCGAGGTGGACCCGGCCATCGCCCGCCAGACGGCCGCCGTGGTGGCCACCGGCCGCTCGGACTTCCCGAACCAGATCAACAACGTGCTGGTCTTCCCGGGCGTCTTCCGCGGCCTGCTGGACGCCCAGTCCCGCACCGTGAACACCGACATGATGCTGGCCGCCGCGAGCGCCCTGGCCGACGTGGTCGGCGAGGACGAGCTGAACGCGAACTACATCATCCCGTCCGTGTTCAACGACAAGGTCGCCGGCGCGGTCGCCGGAGCCGTCCGCAAGGCCGCCTCGGCCGTCGGATCGGCCACCACAACCCCCTGATCCCCGGCGCGTCGCGGGATGCGGGCCCGGCGGGCCCCCTCTAGGGTTGCGGGGATGCCCGCGTGGCCCGCGGTCCGCATCGGCCGGATCCCCTCTGGTGCGGACGGAGCGTCACCGCGGCGTGACTGTGGCGCTTTTCGTGTGACCCTGGCGGGTGCCGGATTGGCTTTCCCGCCGCTGGTGGGGGCAGGATGCGTAATCGGGCGAGAGGGTCTGACGTCAGACCCGGGTCCGGGGACTGTCCTAGGGCCCTGGCAGCATCGGCTTCGATCTCACGCCTCTAAGGCAAGTTGAACACGGGAGTACAACATGAACCGCAGTGAGCTGGTGGCCGCTCTGTCCGAGCGCGCCGAGGTGACCCGCAAGGACGCCGACGCCGTTCTGGCCGCGCTCGCCGAGACCGTCGGCGAGATTGTCGCCAAGGGCGACGAGAAGGTCACCATCCCCGGCTTCCTGACCTTCGAGCGCACCCACCGTGCCGCTCGCACCGCGCGCAACCCGCAGACCGGCGACCCCATCCAGATCCCGGCCGGCTACAGCGTGAAGGTCTCCGCGGGCTCCAAGCTCAAGGAAGCCGCCAAGGGCAAGTAGTCCCGCCCTTGTGCCGAGAGCCGTACAGGCCCTCGGGACGGCAGTAGTACGTGACACGGCGAAGGGCGGCCACCCCCTGGTGGGGTGGCCGCCCTTCGGCCTGTTCCGGGCCCCTGAGGGGCCCGGAGGGGGCTTCGTCAGACGAGGTCGCCGTTCGGCAGCTCGACCTTGGCGCCGAGCTCCACGAGCTTCTCCATGAAGTTCTCGTAGCCGCGGTTGATCAGGTCGATGCCGTGGACCCGCGAGGTGCCCTCGGCGGCCAGCGCCGCGATCAGGTACGAGAAGCCGCCGCGCAGGTCGGGGATGACCAGATCGGCGCCCTGCAGCTTGGTGGGGCCGGAGACGACCGCCGAGTGCAGGAAGTTGCGCTGCCCGAAGCGGCAGGCGCTGCCGCCCAGGCACTCCCGGTAGAGCTGGATGTGTGCACCCATCTGGTTGAGCGCGGACGTGAAGCCCAGGCGGGACTCGTAGACCGTCTCGTGGACGATCGACAGGCCCGTGGCCTGGGTCAGCGCCACGACCAGCGGCTGCTGCCAGTCGGTCTGGAAGCCGGGGTGGACGTCGGTCTCCAGTGCGATGGCGTTGAGCGGGCCGCCCGGGTGCCAGAAGCGGATGCCGTTGTCGTCGATCTCGAACGCCCCGCCGACCCGGCGGAAGGTGTTCAGGAACGTCATCATCGAGCGCTGCTGGGCGCCGCGCACGTAGATGTTGCCGCCGGTGGCCAGGGCCGCGGAAGCCCAGGAGGCGGCCTCCAGGCGGTCCGGGAGCGCCTTGTGGTTGTAACCGCCGAGCCGGTCGACACCCGTGATCCGGATGGTCCGGTCGGTGTCCATGGAGATGATGGCGCCCATCTTCTGCAGTACGCAGATGAGGTCCTCGATCTCCGGTTCGACGGCGGCGTTGCTGAGTTCGGTGACGCCCTCGGCCAGCACGGCCGTCAGCAGCACCTGTTCGGTCGAGCCGACCGACGGGTAGGGCAGGCGGATCTTGCAGCCGCGCAGCCGCTGCGGGGCCTCCAGGTACTGGCCGCCCTCGCGCTTCTCGATGGTCGCGCCGAACTGGCGCAGCACCTCGAAGTGGAAGTCGATCGGGCGGCCGCCGATGTCGCAGCCGCCCAGGCCCGGGATGAAGGCGTGGCCGAGGCGGTGCAGCAGCGGGCCGCAGAAGAGGATCGGGATGCGCGAGGAGCCCGCGTGCGCGTCGATGTCCGCGACGTTCGCGCTCTCGACGTGCGAGGGGTCGAGGACCAGCTCGCCCGGCTCGTCACCGGGTCGCACCGTCACCCCGTGCAGCTGGAGCAGTCCGCGCACGACCCGGACGTCACGGATGTCGGGGACGTTGCGCAGCCGGCTGGGCTCGCTGCCGAGCAGGGCCGCGACCATCGCCTTCGGTACGAGGTTCTTCGCGCCGCGGACACGGATCTCGCCCTCGAGCGGGGTTCCGCCGTGAACAAGCAGTACATCGTCGCTGATGCCGGTCATGAATCTCGCGTTCCGGAGAGGGGTGGGCAGGGGGACCAGTGGCAAGGGTAAGGGGCACCACCCCCTTGTTTGTATGGCTGACGCGGCCGTAGGACTGTCATGGATTCGCCACAACACCCTCGGTGTGCGCTCCATGGCGGAGTGTCGCGTTCCGGCGGAGGAGGAAACGGTCGGCGCCACGCGCCGCGTACCGCTGCCGTGCGCCCTGAACTGCGTACGACCCGATGTCCCCGCCGACTCCCCCGAAGGGCGAATGTGCGAGATCATGTCGCCATGACCGAGGTGTCCTCCCTCACAGGGCGGTTGCTCGTGGCCACCCCCGCCCTCGCGGACCCGAACTTCGACCGCGCGGTGGTGCTGCTGCTCGACCACGACGAGCAGGGCTCGCTGGGCGTCGTCCTCAACCGGCCCACTCCCATTGGCGTCGGGGACGTCCTGCTGCCGTGGGCCCCGCTGGCCGGCGACCCGGGGGTGGTGTTCCAGGGCGGCCCGGTGGCGCTGGACTCGGCGCTGGGCGTGGCCGTCATCCCCGGCGAGGAGGGGCCGCTCGGATGGCGCCGGGTGCACGGGGCGATCGGCCTGGTCGACCTGGAGACCCCGCCGGAGCTGCTGGCCGCGGCGCTGGGGGGCCTGCGCATCTTCGCGGGCTACTCGGGCTGGGGCCCGGGGCAGCTGGAGGACGAGCTGGGCGAGGGCGCCTGGTACGTCGTGGACTCCGAGCCCGGTGACGTGTCCTTCCCCGATCCGCAGGGCCTGTGGCGCGCGGTCCTGCGGCGCCAGCGCAGCGAGCTGGCGATGGTGGCCACCTATCCGGACGACCCGTCGCTGAACTGACCCGGGCCGGGATCGGTACCCTGGCTGTTATGAGCACTCTTGAGCCCGAGCGCGGGACTGGTACGGGGACCCTCGTTGAGCCGACGCCGCAGGTGTCCCACGGCGACGGCGACCACGAGCGCTTCGCCCACTACGTCCAGAAGGACAAGATCATGGAGAGCGCGCTCGGCGGCACCCCCGTCGTCGCGCTCTGCGGCAAGGTCTGGGTGCCGGGCCGGGACCCGAAGAAGTACCCGGTCTGCCCCATGTGCAAGGAGATCTACGAGTCCATGGGCCCCGGCGGGGACAAGGACAAGGGCGGCAAGGACAAGTAGTCCGACCCGGTCCCGGCGGGACCAAGGCCCTCGGATGCGCCGTGCGCGTCCGGGGGCCTTTGCCGTGTCAGGGGGGCGGGTTAGGGTCGGCGGCACAAGCGCCATGTGAAACGCCCGTTGCGCCTGATGCAACGGCCGGAGCTGGAGGGGTCGAGGCCATGCCCGAGTTGATTCCGGAGCCGCGGTACGCACGGTTCGCCCGTGACCGCCGCGTGTGCGCACTGGACGATCCGCTGCTCTCCGTCGGCCCCGGCGCCGAAGGCACCGCGCGCTGGCTGCGCCGCGAGCTCGGCGCGGCCACCGGCTGGGAACTGCCCGCGCCGGCGCGGGGGCAGGAGGACGGGGGGCGCGCGGTGATCCGGCTCGCGCTGCGCCCCGACCTGGCGCGGAGCGTCGGCGCGGAGTCCTACGAGGTGCACGTCACGGACGGCGCCGTACTGCTCGAAGGCGCCGACCCGGCCGGTCTCTTCTACGCCGCGCAGACGCTGCGTCAGCTGCTCGGACCCGAGGCGTACCGGCGCGCACCCGTGACCCCGGGCCGCGGCTGGCGGCTGCCGGTGGGGGACCTCCTGGACGGCCCCCGCTTCGGCTGGCGCGGGATGATGCTCGACGTCGCCCGGCACTTCATGCCCAAGGACGGGGTGCTGCGGTACATCGACCTGCTCGCCGCCCACAAGCTGAACGTGCTGCACCTGCACCTGACGGACGACCAGGGCTGGCGGGTCGAGATCAAGCGCTACCCCAAGCTCACCGAGGTCGGCGCCTGGCGTGCGCGCAGCCGCTGGGGGCACCGGGCCTCGCCGCTGTGGAACGAGACCCCGCACGGCGGTTACTACACGCAGGACGACATCCGCGAGATCGTCGCGTACGCGGCCGAGCGGCACGTCCGGGTGGTGCCCGAGATCGACGTGCCCGGGCATTCGCAGGCCGCCATCGCCGCGTACCCGGAGCTGGGCAACACGGACGTGGTCGACACCGCGGCGCTCGGGGTGTGGGAGGACTGGGGGATCAACGAGAACGTCCTCGCCCCGACGGAGGCCGTCCTGCGGTTCTACGAGGGCGTGTTCGAGGAGCTGTTGGAGCTGTTCCCGGCCGAGGTGTCGCCCTTCGTGCACGTGGGCGGGGACGAGTGCCCCAAGGCGCAGTGGAAGGCGTCCGCGCTCGCGCAGGAGCGGATCCGTGAGCTGGGGGTGGACGGCGAGGACGGGCTCCAGTCCTGGTTCATCCGGCACTTCGACGGCTGGCTCGCCGAGCGCGGGCGCCGGCTCATCGGCTGGGACGAAATCCTGGAGGGCGGCCTGGCGCCGGGCGCGGCCGTCTCCTCGTGGCGCGGGTACGGGGGCGGGATCGCGGCCGCCGAGGCCGGGCACGACGTGGTGATGTGCCCCGAGCAGCACGTCTACCTGGACTACCGTCAGGCGGGCGGCCCGGACGAGCCGATGCCCATCGCGTACGTGCGCTCGCTGGAGGACGTGTACCGCTTCGAGCCGGTGCCGCCGAAGCTGTCGCAGGAGGCCGCGGCCCACGTGCTGGGGGCGCAGGCCAACGTGTGGACCGAGGTGATGGAGAACCAGAGCCGGGTCGACTACCAGGTGTTCCCGCGGCTGGCCGCCTTCGCGGAGGTGGTGTGGTCGCAGCTGCCCGGGCCGGCGGAGCGCGACTACGCGGGCTTCGAGGCGCGGATGGGGGCCCACTACCGCCGCCTGGACGCGCTCGGGGTCGCCTACCGGGCGCCCGGCGGGCCGTTGCCGTGGCAGCGCCGGCCCGGGGTGCTGGGGCGCCCGAAGGAGGGCGCGCCCCCGAACGTGTGACACGTGCGTGGCGGCGGGAACCGGAACTCTGTTCACTTTTCCTCCCTGTACGGGGGAAACCGGGCGATAGGGGAAGGGCCCGGCGCGGGCGGCGCGGCCCCCCGTGCGGGGAGCCGGACGGGGTGCCGCGCGAGGAGGGGCCCCCGGTCGACCCTCGCGCCGGGTGCCGTGCAAGATGTGCCAGAGTTGCCACGTCCCGGCGGCGAGCACGTACCGTACGGCGGACAGGCGTGAGCGCCGGGACCGGGACATCGGGAAGGGGCAGCTGGGTTGACCACGCACGCACCGCAGGCGGCGCAGTCCGTGACGCTGCCGGCCTCGCTCGAGGAGGCCGTGGCGGCACTCGCCGCCATGCCCGCCGCCGTGCCCGTGGCCGGCGGCACCGACCTCATGGCCGCCGTCAACGCCGGGCTGCTGCGGCCCGCCGCGCTGGTGGGCCTGGGCCGGATCAACGAGATCCGCGGCTGGCAGTACCAGGACGGGCACGCGCTGCTCGGCGCGGGCCTCACCCACGCGCGGATGGGCCGGCCCGACTTCGCCGCCCTGATCCCGGCCCTGGCCGCCGCCGCGCGCGCCGCCGGGCCGCCGCAGATCCGCAACGCCGGCACGCTCGGCGGGAACATCGCCACGGCCGCGCCGACGGGTGACGCGCTGCCCGTGCTGGCCGCGCTGGAGGCCGTACTGCTCATCGTCGGGCCGGGCGGGTCCGGGCGCGAGATCCCCGTGTCGCACCTGCTGGCGGGCCGCGAGATGCTGCGGCCGGGCGAGCTGATCGGCTTCGTCCGGGTGCCGCTGCTGCACGCCCCGCAGGTCTTCCTGAAGGCCACGGGCCGTACGGGTCCGGGGCGCGCGGTGGCGTCCGTGGGGCTCGTGCTGGATCCCGCGCGCCGGGGTGTGCGCTGTGCGATCGGAGCGGTCGCCCCGATGCCGCTGCGGCCGCTGGAAGCCGAGCAGTGGGTGGCGTCGTTGATCGACTGGGACGGGGAACGGAGCCTGGCCCCGGAGGCGCTGGAGGCCTTCGGCGAGTACGTAGCGGCCGCGTGCGTTCCCGACCAGGGGGAACCGGTGGCTCCCGGCGTACTGCATCTGCGGCGGACGGTGGCCGTGCTGGCACGGAGGGCCCTGGGGAGGGCGCTGACCTCATGAGTGAGAACGAGATCGAGAACGTGAGTGGTGGCAGCGGCCCCGCGTGGGGCTGGGAACCGGTACCGCACGGCGGCGAGTACGACTCCGACGCGACGGCCTTCGTGAAGCTGCCGCAGGACATGCTGGACGCGCTCGACACCGGGGAGCCGCTGGCTGCCCCCGGGCACGGGTACGTGCCGCCGCCGATGATCGTGCCGCTGGGCTCCGCGAGCACGGATCCGGCGGCGACGGGGACGTGGGCGATGCCGGTCCAGTGGCCTGAGGCCGGGGCCGGGGCGTCGGTCGCGTCCGGCGCGGCGCAGGGGTCCGCTCCGGCGCCCGCTTCGCCGCCCGCTCCGGCTCCGGTGCGCGGGCCGATCCCGGCATCGGTGCCGATCCCGGCGTCGGTGGCGGCCGCGTTCGCCGAGCCGCACGTAGCCGAGCCGCACGTAGCCGAGCCGCACGTCGAGGCGCGGGCCGTCGAGGCGCCGGCCGAGCCGGACGCCGGGCTGGACATCGACCCGGGGGCCACTGCCGAGTGGCGGTTTCCCGAAGTCGCGACGGGCGAGTTCCAGCCGGGCGCGCTGGCGGCCGACTGGAGCCAGGCCCCGGCGACGCTGCCCGGCGGGGCCGCGGCCCCGTGGGCGAGCCACCCCGACTTCGACGGGGGACTGAACTCGGGCGTGCTGCCGGGTGCCCCCGCGGCCGGCGCGCTGAGCCGCGGGCCGCGCGTGCTGGGCGGCCCGGGCGTGGGCACCCCGCTGCCCGCACCGGAGCCGGAGGGGGAGCCGGTGCATCCGGCCCCGCACGACATCGAGGCCGTCCACGGCCCGGCCGAGCCCCCGGTGGCGGGGGAGCGCCCGCATCCGGGGACGGAGGGCGGGCACGGTGCCGGCCGTGGCCTCGGCTCTGGCCCTGGTCCCGGCTCTGGCCTTGGCCCTGGCTCGACCGACGGGCACGGCTTCGTGGTGCCGCCGGTCGAGGAGGCGCCGGTGGAGGTGCCGCCGGTCGAGGAGGCGCCGGTCGAGGAGGGCGGGCGGACCGTCGCCGAAGCGGAGGCCGAGCCCGCTCCGGGTGAGGACACCGCCGACCGTGCTGTCACGGCGGCGGAGGGGGGCTTCGGCGAAGGGGTCCCAGACGCCGGGCCGACGTACGAGGAAGAACCGGAGGCCGCGGCCGTCGCTCATCACGAGCACCCGCTGGCCTCCTACGTGCTGCGCGTCAACGGCGCCGACCGTCCCGTCACCGGCGCCTGGATCGGTGAGTCCCTCCTCTACGTGCTGCGCGAGCGCCTCGGCCTCGCCGGCGCCAAGGACGGCTGCTCGCAAGGCGAATGCGGCGCCTGCGCCGTGCAGGTCGACGGCCGGCTCGTCGCCTCCTGCCTCGTCCCGGCGGCGACGGCCGCGGGCAGCGAGGTCCGCACGGTCGAGGGGCTGGCGACGGACGGGGAACTGTCGGACGTGCAGCAGGCGTTGTGCAGGTCGGGTGCGGTGCAGTGCGGGTTCTGCGTGCCCGGCATGGCCATGACCATCCACGACCTGCTGGAAGGCAACCACGCCCCCAGTGAGCTGGAGACCCGGCAGGCCCTGTGCGGGAACCTCTGCCGCTGCTCCGGCTACAAGGGCGTCATCGACGCGGTGCAGGACGTCGTGGCCGGCCGCGAGGCGGCGGCCGCGGAGAACGCGGCGTCGTCCGGATCGGCCGGGCCGGGCGGCTCGGGCGGCTCGTCCGCCGCGGCTTCCGAGCCGCGCATTCCGCATCAGGCCCCGCCCGGCGAGGGTGGCGTCCACGGCACCCACGACACCCACGGCACCCACCTCGGAGGCACGGCGTGAGCGGGCAGGACGCGACGGCGACGACGGCCGCGGCCGGAGGGTCCACGACGGTGGTCGCGACCGCGACGGCCGCGGCAGCCGCGGCGCAGGCCTCCGAGCAGGAGGTGCTGCGCGGAATCGGGGTCTCCGTTCCGGCCGCGGACACCCGTGCCAAGACCGAGGGCACCTTCCCCTACGCCGCCGACCTGTGGGCCGAGGGCCTCCTGTGGGCCGCCGTGCTGCGCTCCCCGCACGCCCACGCCCGGATCCTGTCCATCGACACCTCGGCCGCCGTCGAGATGCCCGGCGTGCGCGCCGTCGTCACGCACGCCGACGTCCCCGGCGCCACCACGCACGGCCGCCGCATCGCCGACCGGCCGGTGTTCGCGCACGACGTGGTCCGCCACCACGGCGAGCCCATCGCCGCCGTCGCCGCCGACCACCCCGACACGGCGCGGCTCGCTGCCGCCGCCATCGCGGTGGAGTACGAGCTGCTGGACGCGGTCACCGACCCCGAGCAGGCGTTCGGGGCCCCCGCCCTGCACCCCGACGGCAACCTCATCCGGCACATCCCGCTCCGCTACGGCGACCCCGAAGCCACCGGCGAGGTGGTCGTCGAGGGCCTCTACCGCATCGGCCGCCAGGACCCCGCGCCCATCGGTGCCGAGGCCGGGCTGGCCGTGCCGCGGCCCGACGGCGGCGTGGAGATCTACACCGCCTCCACCGACCCGCACAGCGACCGCGACCTGGCCGCGGCGTGCTTCGGGCTGGAGCCCGACCGCGTACGGGTCGTGGTCACCGGGGTCCCGGGCGCGACGGCGGACCGCGAGGACGCGGCGTTCCAGCTGCCGCTGGGCCTCCTCGCCCTGCGCACGGGCTGCCCGGTCAAGCTCGCCGCCACCCGCGAGGAGTCCTTCCTCGGCCACACCCACCGCCACCCGACGCTGCTGCGCTACCGCCACCACGCGGACGGCGAGGGCCGCCTGGTCAAGGTCGAGGCCCAGATCCTGATGGACGCCGGCGCGTACGCCGACGCGTCCGCGGAGTCGCTCGCGGCGGCGGTGGCCTTCGCCTGCGGCCCGTACGTCGTCCCGCACGCCTTCGTCGAGGGCTGGGCGGTCCGTACGAACAACCCGCCGTCGGGCCACGTCCGCGGCGAGGGTGCCATGCAGGTCTGCGCCGCGTACGAGGGCCAGATGGACAAGCTCGCCGCGGCCCTCGGGATCGACGGCGCGGAACTGCGCCTGCGCAACGTCCTGGCCACCGGCGACCTGCTCCCCACCGGGCAGACGGTGACGTGCCCCGCTCCGGTCGCGGAACTCCTGCGCGCGGTACGGGACTTCGAGCTTCCCTCGCTCCCGAAGGACACCCCGGAGGAGGAGTGGCTGCTGCCGGGCGGCCCGGAGGGCGCGGGCGAACCGGGCGCGGTGCGGCGCGGGGTCGGCTACGGCGTCGGCATGGTGCACATGCTCGGCGCGGAGGGCGCCGACGAGGTCTCGACGGCGACGGTCAAGGTCGTGGGCGGTTCGGCGACGGTCATCTGCGCGGCGGTCGACACCGGCCAGGGCTTCTCCACGCTGGCCCGGCAGATCGTCCAGGAGACCCTGGGCGTCGACGAGGTGGTCATGGCCCCCGTCGACACCGACCAGCCGCCGGCGGGCCCCTCGGCGCACGGTCGGCACACCTGGGTCTCGGGCGGCGCGGTGGAACGGGCCGCGAAGATGGTCCGTACGCAGCTCCTCCAGCCGATGGCGCACAAGCTGGGCATGTCCACGGAACTCCTGCAGATCGCGGACGGCCGGATCACCTCGTACGACGGGGCGTTCTCCACCACCGTGACCGAGGCCATGGAGGGCAAGGAACTCTGGGCGACGGCCCAGTGCCGCCCCCACCCGACCGAACCGCTGGACGGGGACGGCCAGGGCGACGCCTTCGTGGGCCTCGCCTTCTGCGCCGTGCGCGCGGTGGTCGACGTGGACATCGAGCTCGGCTCGGTGCGCGTGGTCGAGCTGGCGGTGGCCCAGGACGTGGGCCGCGTCCTCAACCCCCGACAGCTGGAAGCCCGTATCGAAGCCGGCGTCATCCAGGGCGTGGGTGCGGCCCTGACGGAGAACCTCCGCACGGCCGCGGGCCTGATCCGCCACCCCGACCTGACGGGCTACGCCCTGCCCACTTCGCTGGACGCCCCGACGGTGCGCATCGTCAAGCTGGTGGAGGAGCGCGACGTGGTGGCGCCGTTCGGCGCCAAGGCGGCCAGCGCCGTCCCGGTGGTGACCTCCCCGGCGGCGATCGCGTCGGCGGTGCGGGCGGCCACGGGCCGGCCGGTCAACAGACTCCCGATCAGGCCGCAGGCGGCGGTCGTGGTGCCCGGCGCGTAACGGGGCCGGCGGTGGCTCTGGACCGGCGCGCGGACTTGCGCGCCCTGGAGATCGATTTCAACTCCCTCACGCACTACAAAGCAACGGTCGACGGCCTCCTCCTGAAGCTGGGCGAATCCGCGGCGTCCGACGAGGAGCTGGCCCGGTTCGCCCTGCCGTCGGGCGCCCTGGGCACGGGCTTCGCGGAGGCCGACGCGCTCTTCACGGCGTACCACACGGTCCAGGAGCACTTACGGGACCTGTCCAGGGCCCTGGCGGGGCAGATCGAGGCGCTGGGCATCGCGATCCTGTCGGCCGACAAGGGCTTCACCGCGATGGACGACGAGGCCAAGCGGCGCATGGCGGCCCTCGCGAAGCGGGCGCGGCAGGACTACGCCGAGGACCGTGACCCGCCGGCGCGCGGGAGCACGGCGGGGGGCCGGTTCTGATGGTGACGCGATTCGACGGGTACTCGCACGAGCAGCTGTGGCACATGATCGCCGCGCTCGACCCGGGGACGGTGGCGGCGCGGGCCGCGCAGCTGACGACGGCCGCGACCACGATCGAGGAGATCGGCGAGGCCCTCAAGCGGCACGAGGTCCGAGGCTGGCGGGGCGAGGCCGCCCAGGCCTTCCATGACTGGGCCGGCCGGGCGGGCAACGCGACGCTGCGCCTGAGCGAGTACAGCGCGGCGAGCGCCCAGTGGATGAGCCGCGCGGGCCAGGTGATGCACGAGACCAGGGGCGAGGGCGGCGTCCCGCCGTACGACCCGCCAACGGCGGCGGCCCTCACGGCGAACATCGCCGCGGCCCGCGCCGCCCACAACGACCCGGACGCCCAACGGATCGCCCACGACTCCCGCGCGAAACTGACGACCGACCACGAGCGCGCGATCGACGGCCTGAGAAAACTGGCGGAGGCATACGAACAGTCGACGACGCAACTAAACAGAGCAGAAATCCCCACGTTCCCCCCGGTACCGACAGTGTTCGTGCCGCAGAACTATGGCAATTCGGAGGATATTTCACCTCCTGGGGAACGGTCAGGGGGCGGGAGGCCGTCGTCGCACTCCTCAAGTGTCCCGATCGGTGCACCTGGCGGAACGCCCTCGAACGAGCCCAGTTCGGCGGCCGGGCGCCATATCCAAGTCGGCAGCATGCTCCGTCCCACCGCGGTGCACGGGCTGGTGACGGGCCAAGAGGCCGCGGATTGCGATCCAGGTGTCGTCCTGGACAGCCTCGGGACTATCTCGGAAATGTCAGCATCGAGCGGCTACCAGGCAGGAGCGCCCGTCAACACTGGCGGGGGAATCATCCCCGGTGCTGCCATTCCGCCCCTGCCGCTACCACCGTTCGGCGGTCTGGTGACACCTGGCGGCGCCAGTGGTTCCGCTGGCGCCTTTCCAGGTACCAATGCCCCTGGTGGCAATCTCGGCACCATCTCCCCGCGGGACACCGGGATCGTGGGTGGGCGTCCAGTGGGGACCGCCGGGCCGGCTGCGGGCATTCCGCGAGGTACCGTCATCGGTTCTGAGAGCACGCCAGCCGGTGGTCGAGGCCTGGGCGGAATGGCGGGCGGCGGTACTCATGGAGGTCCACGCGCTTCGGCGCCCGGTCGTCGGCTCGCCATGGAACCCGGCGGGGTCGTTGGAGGGCGCCAGCCCGGGGCGGATGGTCGGCCATTCACACAAGGTGGCTCGGGGCTCGTGCGCGGAAATACGGGCGCCATGGCACATGGTGGTGCGGGAGCCAACTCGCCTGGTAAGCGGCAGGGGATCGAGGGCGGCCAACGCCCTGAGTATCTGGCTGAGGATGTGGAGACCTGGGAGGCGCACCGCCATGTTGTGCCGCCTGTGATCGACTGAGCAGAACGGACGTTGCAGGGGATGCGTATGCGTAAGGCGACCGCGGTCGTTTTGGGTCTTCTGCTGGCCGTCGTCGCCGCGACCCTGGCCCAGGCAGAGCCCATTCGGGCGCAGCAATGGCATCTCGATGCAATGAAGGCCGACGACTTGTGGAGGCTCAGTACTGGCAAAGGAGTCACCGTAGCGGTGATCGATACCGGCATCGGTCGCATCCCAGAACTCGAGGGGCAAGTCCTTCCTGGTAAGGACTTCGCTCCGGACAATGTCGACGGCGACGAACGCAGCGACTATGACAATCACGGCACCGCCATGGCTGCTTTGATCGCGGGTTCCGGGAGGAAGTCGAGCGGTGATGGATCGTTCGGGCTTGCGCCCGATGCCCAAATTCTTCCCCTGCGTGTTCCGCACGAGGTCAGCCCGGTGACCCCATCCTGGGTTACAGCCATTCGCTACGCAGCGGACTCGAAGGCCAAGATCATCAACCTCTCCTTGGGCTTGTCCAGTGAGCCCAAGGAGGATCATGATCGATTCGAAGCTGTGAAGTACGCCTTGAGTAAAGGCAAGTTGATCTTTGCGGCCGTTGGCAACGATGGGGATGCGGGCAACAGGGTCAGTTACCCCGCCACAACGCCCGGAGTTGTGGGTGTCGGGGCAGTGGACGCCAGCGGCGTTGCGACCAAGGAGTCCGTGCACGGCCCCCAGGTGGACATGGCCGCGCCCGGCATCGACATCGTCACGGCCTGCGCCGGCAAAACGGGACTGTGCAAGAGCCACGGCACGAGCGACGCCACCGCCCTCGCCTCCGCCTCCGCGGCATTGCTCTGGTCCGCCCACCCCGACTGGACCAACAACCAGGTACTCCGCGTGCTCCTGAACACCGCCGGCAAGCCCGTGGACGGCGTCGCGCGCAACGACTACGTCGGTTACGGCATCGTCCGCCCCCGGGTCGCGCTGCCCACCCCCGGGGACCCCGGCCCGGCGGACGTGTACCCGCTGCCGGATCTCGCGGCGGCGGAGGCCGAAGCCAAGTCGCCCCCTCCGTCGTTGGACACCACGACCCCCCGGCCAGTCGCGCAGGAGGGCGACGGCAGCACCCTCCCCTGGCTCGCCCTGGGAATCGGCGCCTGCCTGCTGATCGGCGGCGCCGTCGCCGTCGCCGCCCTCGTCCGGCGCGCGAGCCGCTGACGGCGCCCGACACGCAAGGAGAACCGCCCGCGATGTCCTTCGACGAGGAATGGTCCGCCGCCCGGGCCACCGCCACCGCCAGCGCCTCCATGCGCCTCAACCACGTCGCCACCGGCCCCACCAGCCCCACCGCCCCCGCCGACCTCGAGCTCAACCAGGACCACATCGGCGCCATCGGCAGCGAGGCCCACAAGCTCCACGCGCGGCTGTCCACCGACGGCAAGCACGCCGCCACCGCCACCGCCGACGCCGCGAGCGCGCTCTCCAAGGAGAACTTCGCCAGCGGGGCGGCCCTGCTCAAGGTCAACAGCAGGTGGGAGAGCCAGGTCAAGACCCTCGTCGCCGCCTGCGCGCACATCTCCAACGGCCTGAACTACTCCCTGTCCTCCCACCACAAGGAGGAGAAGGAACTCCACGCCGAGTTCACCGCCTCCAAGATCGACACGGTTCTCAAGTAAAGGCACAGCGCAGGTGCTGAAGTACGACAACGTGATCAACGCACCCGTGGCCAAGCTCCACACCGCGGTCAGCGACTGGCAGGCGCTCGTCACCAAGCTCGAAGAGCTGGCCGAAGCCGCCCGCAACGGCATGAAGGCCAAGGCCGCCAAGGCTGAGTGGAGCGGGGTCACGGCCGGCGTGGCACGGCAGTTCGTCGACAAGACGGCCAAGGAGTTCGAGGACGCGGCCAAAGAAGCCAAGGGCATCCACCGGGCACTCACCGAGAGCCACGCCACCTTCGCATCCTCCCGCGAGAAGCTACGGAAGATCGCCGAGCAGGAGGCTCCCGCCGCCGGCTTCCGGGTCGACGCCGAAGGGCGCGTATCGACCACACCCCTCCTCACCGACGAAGAGGAGAACGCGGCGCGCCACGACCCCGACTACCAGGAGCTGATCCGGGTCAACCGGCCGAAATGGCAGGCCAGGATCGACGCGATCATCGACGAGTGCGACGACATCGACCAGTCATTGGCCCGCATCCTCAACGCGAACGTCACCGACGACCACGACTTCAGCGCACCCAAGTACGCCGGCCTCGACGCCGAACAGGCCGGCCGCGCCACCGCCCTGGCGAAGAAGGGGCGCGACCTCACCCACGCCGAGCTCATCGAGCTCAACGAACTGCTGGCGGACAACGCCAAGGTCCCGGAGTTCTCCAGGGACTTCTACGCGGCGCTCGGCCCCAAAGGCGCGCTGGAGTTCTTCGGCCGCCTGTCGACGGACACGTACGACTACTCCGACCTCGACGAGCAGCGCCTCAAGGACGTCCAGGCCCTCCAGCGCAACCTCGGCCTCAACCTCGCCACCGCCACCAACAGCAAGACCGAGCCGCACCTGCCCGACGGCTTTGCCCAGGAGCTGCGCAAACTCGGCACCCAGCACATCCCGCTGGCGAGGTACGACCAGAACCCGCCGTACGGGTACCAGCTGCTCGGCGGCATCATGCGGTACGGGAACTACGACCCGAAGTTCCTGCTCCCCATCGCGGAACACGCGACCCAGCTCCACGCGAAGGACCCGGACTTCTTCAACCAGACGCGGCAGCTCAACGGCCACGGCCGCAGCCCCCTCAACCCGTCAGGCCTCAACGGCGCCGGCTACGACCCGGTGGTCAGCTTCCTGGAGGCGCTGGGCCACAGCCCGGACGCGGCGAAGCAGTTCTTCGACCCGGACCGGCCGCCGCACGCGTACAACCACGACGGTACGGAGCGGCCGGGCCCGGCAGACCTGGGCAGGGGCGCGAAGAAGCAGCCGATCACGAGCTACCTCGACTTCTTCGGCCACGAGAAGTACGCCGCCACCATCGACGTGGCGGGCTCCAACCCGGACGACTTCGCGAAGGCGCGCGCCCACATGCCGGACGCCTTGGGCCACGCCCTGGAGGCGGCAACCCTCGGCCACGCCTGGGACGACCCGGCGCCGACGTTGGTGCGTGACAAGACTTCGGCGAGCATCATGCAGGAGGTCGTGGCCAAGTACGGCGGCGATGCGGCTCTGCTGAAGAATCAGGAGTCGATGGCGGACAGCCTTGGGCGCATGGGGGCGGGCTACATCGACGACCTCAACCACGGCTTGACTGAAAACGATTCTGTGAGTGTGTTCGCTCAGGCCACCCGCGGCCATGCGTCGTTCGAGAAGGATGACGCTCTGGGGTTCCTGAGCAGTCTCGGCCAATACCCGGACTCCTACCTCACGATGTCCCGCGCGGAGTCTGTCTTCCAGGCCTCTGTGTTGGAGTCTCAGGTGGGGTCTGACGGAAAGCTGAACCAGAGCGGTCTTACGGAGGCCGCCCGAATCGGTGGAGAATTCCAGGGGATTCTGGACGAGTCGCGTGGCAAGCAGATCGATGCCGATGCAGAGAAATGGACCAAGGATTACGAGCAGGCACTCGAGAAGCGCTCTGGCTGGGTCGAGTTCGGGACCACGGCGGGTATCGCGGCCGGCGTCGCCTTCTTGCCAGCCACCGCGGTGGCTGCCGGAGCGGCTGCGGTAATCGTGCCCCTCGCCGTCGACACCGGCAGCGGAGCGCTGGAGCAGATCGCTGGCGATGTGATTGGAGACTGGTCGGAAGCCGACCGGGAGCGCAAGAAGGAAAGGGTGGAGGGTCAGGCTCACGAGGACAAGGCGAGTGTCTACCAGCACGGGGAGGATCTGGCCCGGGCGCCCGTGCGCCGGTTCCTTGATCACCACCCCGTTGGGCCGGAGGATCCGCTGGACGAGGTTCTGAGGCAAGCAGTGCTGGTGGGCTATGACCACGGGTGGGGCATCGAGCGGCACAGGGGCAACGAGCCCCAGGTGAAGAAATAGGCCGCCGGATGGATACGCGCGGCCGGGGCACTGGGCGCGGTGTCAACATGATTGTGGCTGTGCTGACGGCCGGGATGGTCGTCACGGGCTGCGGTGGAGACGAGGCTCCGGTCGTCGGTCCGACTGAGATGTCGCCGGCTGAAGCCTGCCCCGGGGTTCTCCTCAATGTGGAGGCCCAGCAAGGGCTCGCACGGGTCATGGGCACTGCGCGCTTCCAGTTACGAAAGTACGGCGCTAACCCGGGCGTGGAATGGGTGGCTGGAGTCTTGGAGCGCGGTTACGCGATACGAGGTAGCTCGGCCGGGGCTGAGGTATGCATGGCCACCCCGTTCGACAACATGAACCGGCGGCGGGTCACTGTGGCATTCCAGGTGGAGAGCGAACTCCAACGGACCGGGGAGCACAGCGAGAACGGCGACGGCTACTACTGGGAGTACGACCTGGGGCGCAACGCCCTTGCGTTGTCCCACCAGGCGAGGCTCTTCTTCGACTGTGCGAGTACTCGCCTCGCGGGGCTCGACAAGACAGTGCCGATCAGGGCAAGCGTGAACGTGTCGAACGGCTCCGAAGAGGACGACCCCGCCCTGCGTGAAGCCAACCTCGCCATCGCCCATTCGGCCGCTCTCGCCATGGTCAAGGAGCTCGGCTGCAAGGACAACGGGGGACTGCCGGACAAGTTGGTCGTCAAGGAGAAGGCTGCCCGGACCAAGTAGCGGCGCCGGCGGGACGCCGCGGGGGCAGGTTCGGGGGCCTCTAACTCTTTGGTCAAGGTGGTGGGGTGGGTGCCGGGCGGGTAGGCCGCCTGGCACTGTGGCTGTCATGAGTGTTGAAGCACCTGTTGAGGAGTCGGCTGATGAGGGCCTGCGTCCGTGTGACCACTGCGGTCACCCGGTCTTGATCGACTCGGTCGACGAGTGCGACTGCCCAGCGTGTGGCGAGCGTGACGAGGATCAGCCTGAGGCCGCTGGCCGGGGTTCGTAGAAGGTTCCGTCGCGGAGCATGGCGAAGAGGACGTCGGCCCGTCGTCGGGCGAAGCAGAGCAGAGCAGGGCCTGGGTGTGGTGCTTCCCTTGGGCGATCTTCTTGTCGTAGTAGATCCGCGATGCCGGGTCGCCAAGTGCCGCGAACGCGGAGAGGAAGAAAGCCCGTTTGCCCCGCCGCCGGGCGGTCGAGCATGGGGGCCGGCTGTTCACGCCGGGCGGGTCGGGGCTCGTACGCTCACCCGGTGCCGCCGGTGCCGCCGGTGCCGGCGGGAGTACGCCGCGGTCGACCGGCCGCGCGGCCACGCGCCGCGGGAGCGCGTCGAGGGGGAGGCCGGCGAACGCCCCGAGTACCTCGTCGAGGACGGGGGGACCTGGGAGGGCAGGCGGGGCTCGTACCGCCGGTGATCGACTGAGTGCCACAGCCGGCCGACCCCGCCCGCCCCGCGGACCGGGCGCGGACATGGCGAAAGCCGCCCAGGGGAGCGCCTTCCCCTGAGCGGCCTGCCGCGAAGCCGTGACCGGAATCGAACCGGCGTAACTCGCTTTGCAGGCGAGTCCCTCAACCACTCGGGCACACGGCTGTGTGGTGGTGATGTGTAAGACCGTACGGAGGAGCGGTCTGCTGGGGAAGGGATCCGCGGCGGCTGCAATGTGACTGCCATGCCGCGTTCACAGTCCGGTTCATCCCAACCGTCCCCGCCCTCCCCGCCCTCCCCGCCCTCCCAACCGTCCTCGCCATCCAGGCCATCCCCGCCGTCCCCGCAGGCCCGGCCTAGGACTGGAGGCCGAGTCCGGATCCGCCGAATTGACAGGGTCGCGGGCGGGGAACGCACCTTACGCTGGGGCGATGAGCGCCCTAGAACCCCGTGTGCCCCAGAGAACCGCACCGGTCCCGCCCCCGCCGGAGGACGGGATCCTGGGTGCCGCGTACCGGACGCTCAGCATCGGGATCATCTCCGTCGTCTTCCTCATAGCCTTCGAGGCGACCGCCGTCGGTACGGCCATGCCCGTCGCCGCCCGCGAGCTGGACGGGATCGGGCTCTACGCCTTCGCCTTCTCCTCCTACTTCACCACCAGCCTCTTCGGCATGGTCCTGTCGGGCCAGTGGGCCGACCGGCAGGGCCCGTTGCGGCCGCTGACCGTCGGGATCGGGGCCTTCGCCGCCGGGCTGGTCCTCGCGGGGACCGCCGGCACGATGTGGATCTTCGTGCTCGGCCGGGCCGTACAGGGCTTCGGCGGCGGGCTGGTCATCGTCGCCCTGTACGTCGTGGTCAGCCGGGCCTACGAGGAGCGGCTGCGCCCCGCGATCATGGCGGCCTTCGCCGCGAGCTGGGTGGTCCCCTCGATCGTCGGCCCGCTGGCCTCCGGGACCGTGACCGAGCACCTCGGCTGGCGCTGGGTGTTCCTCGGGATCCCGGCCCTGGTCGTCGTGCCCCTGGTCGTCGCGCTGCCCGCGATACGGCGGACCGCCTCCGGCCCGGTGGACACGGGCGGCGGCGAGCCGGCGGCCTTCGACCGGCGGCGGATCCGGCTCGCGTTCGGGATCTCGGTGGGCGCGGGGCTGCTCCAGTACGCCGCCCAGGACCTGCGGTGGCTCTCGCTGCTGCCCGGCGCCCTGGGCGCGGCCCTGCTGGTGCCCGCCGTGCTGGGGCTGCTGCCGCGCGGCACCTACCTGGCCCGGCGCGGGCTGCCGTCCGTGGTGCTGCTGCGCGGGGTGGCGGCGGGGTCGTTCATCGCCGCGGAGAGCTTCGTACCGCTGATGCTGGTGACCCAGCGGGGGCTGAGCCCGACGCTGGCCGGCTTCTCCCTCGCGCTGGGCGGGCTCACCTGGGCGGGCGGCTCGTGGGTGCAGTCGAAGGGGCGGATGGCGCCGTACCGGGTGCGGCTGATGGTGGCCGGCATGGTGATGGTGGCCTTCGCCATCGCGGCGGCGCCGGCCGTGCTCGTCGAGTCCGTGCCGGTGTGGACCCTGGCGGTGGCCTGGGCCGTCGGCTGTCTCGGCATGGGTCTGGTGATCGGCTCCACGAGCGTGCTGCTGCTCAAGCTGTCGGCGCCGCAGGAGGCGGGGGCGAACTCCGCCGCGCTGCAGATCTCGGACGCGCTGGCGAACGTCGTGCTGCTGGCGGCGGGCGGCGCGGGGTTCGCCGCGCTGGGCGGGGGAGCGGTGGGGGCCGCGCACACGGTGGCGGCCGACGGTGGTGCCTCGCACCCCGCGGCCTTCGTGGTGGTCTTCCTGCCGATGGCGTGCGTGGCCCTGGTCGGGGCCTGGGTCGCGACCCGGCTGGACGCCCCCGCCGAGGCTCTCGGGTCACAGCGCTGACTAACCTTCCCTCATGAACGAGCTGATCATCCGGCTGTCCGACACCGAGCGCGCGGAGCTCGCCGATCTCGCCGATGCCACCGGGCGGACCCCCGAGGAGTGCGCGCGGGGCGCCGTACGGGCCCACCTGCGGGCGGAGCGGGAACGCGTCGGGGAAGCCGCCGGGCGGCTGGCCGAGCGGCACTCCGCGCTGCTGAAGCGGCTCGGCCAGTGAGGGCCGCAGGAGCGGCCGCCGGAGCCGGAGCCGCAGCCGGGGCCACACCCCCAGCCGGGGCCACACCCGCACCCGGAGCCACAGCCCGGGCCGCCGCCGGAGCCGCGGCCGCTGTGCCCGAGGTCCGCCACCTCACCCTCGCCGAGGTGCTCGACCTCGCCCGGCACGCGTGCCGGGCCCAGGACCAGCCCGTCGAGCTGCGCGCCCCCGGGCTGCTGGAGTCGGCGGTGCACCGGCCGCGCGCCCGGATGTTCGGCACCCCTGCCTACGAGGACCCGTACGAGCAGGCGGCCGCGCTGCTGCACGGCATCGCGACGAACCACCCCCTCGTCGACGGGAACAAGCGGACCGCCTGGCTCGCTGCCGCGACCTTCCTCGCCGTCAACGGCATCGATCTCGCCGACGCCGACCAGGACACGGCGTACGACCTGGTCATCGACGTGGCGGCCGGGAACGAGGTCGATGTGGCCGTGATCGCGGGGCGGTTGCGCAACCTGAGAGGCCGCACGCGAGGCCACACGCGGGGCCACACACGAGGCGACACACGAGGCGACACGAGCCGCCACATGTGACGCTCGCCGCACGCGCCGAGGTCACGGGCCTGTCCCTCCGCGAGGGCGTGCCCGGGCCGGTAGGGTGGCCCGGTTGTCCTACGTACGACTGCCGAGAGCGACGAACCGGAGACCGTGACTACTACCGCCTCCCACCACCTCTCACCCGCCTTCCCCGGCCGCGCGCCGTGGGGTACCGCCAGCAAACTGCGTGCCTGGCAGCAGGGTGCGCTGGACCGGTACCTGGAGACCCAGCCCCGCGACTTCCTCGCCGTCGCCACCCCCGGCGCCGGCAAGACGACCTTCGCGCTGACGCTCGCGTCCTGGCTGCTGCACCACCACGTGGTCCAGCAGGTGACCGTCGTCGCGCCGACCGAGCACCTCAAGAAGCAGTGGGCGGAAGCAGCCGCCCGGATAGGCATCCGGCTCGACCCGGAGTACTCGGCGGGCCCGCTGAGCAAGGACTACCACGGGGTCGCCGTCACGTACGCGGGTGTGGGCGTACGGCCGATGCTGCACCGCAACCGGTGCGAGCAGCGCAAGACCCTCGTGATCCTCGACGAGATCCACCACGCCGGCGACTCCAAGTCCTGGGGCGAGGCCTGCCTGGAGGCCTTCGACCCGGCGACCCGGCGCCTGGCCCTGACCGGTACGCCCTTCCGGTCCGACACCAACCCGATCCCCTTCGTCGCGTACGAGGAGGGCAACGACGGGATCCGGCGGTCCTCCGCCGACTACACCTACGGTTACGGCAACGCGCTGGGCGACGGCGTCGTGCGGCCGGTCATCTTCCTCTCCTACAGCGGCAACATGCGCTGGCGCACCAAGGCCGGCGACGAGATCGCCGCCCGGCTCGGCGAGCCGATGACCAAGGACGCCATCTCGCAGGCCTGGCGCACGGCGCTGGACGCGCGCGGCGACTGGATGCCGAACGTGCTGCGCGCCGCCGACCAGCGGCTGACCGAGGTCAGGAAGGGCATCCCGGACGCGGGCGGGCTGGTCATCGCCTCCGACCAGGACTCGGCGCGTTCGTACGCCAAGCTGCTCCGGGAGATCACCGGGACCAAGCCGACGGTCGTCCTGTCCGACGACACGGGCGCGTCGAAGCGGATCGACGACTTCAGTGCGAACGAGGACCGCTGGATGGTCGCCGTCCGCATGGTGTCGGAGGGCGTCGACGTGCCCCGCCTCGCGGTGGGCGTGTACGCGACGACGATCTCGACCCCGCTGTTCTTCGCGCAGGCCGTGGGCCGCTTCGTGCGCTCGCGCAGACGCGGTGAGACCGCGTCCGTGTTCCTTCCGACGATCCCGTACCTGCTCGGCTTCGCGAACGAGATGGAGGTCGAGCGCGACCACGTGCTCGACAAGCCGAAGAAGCAGGGCGAGGAAGACCCGTACGCCGAGTCCGAGAAGGAAATGGACGAGGCGAACAAGCAGGAGGACGAGGACACCGGCGAGGACGAGCAGATGTCCTTCGAGGCGCTGGAGTCCGACGCCGTCTTCGACCGGGTGCTCTACGACGGCGCCGAGTTCGGCATGCAGGCGCACCCGGGCAGCGAGGAGGAGCAGGACTACCTCGGCATCCCCGGACTGCTGGAGCCGGACCAGGTCCAGATGCTGCTCCAGAAGCGGCAGTCGCGGCAGATCGCGCACAGCAGGCGCAAGCCGGACGCGGAGGCCGACCTGCTGGAGCTGCCGGCCGACCGGCGGCCGGTGGTCTCGCACAAGGAGCTGCTGGAGCTGCGGAAGTCGCTGAACACGATGGTGGGCGCGTACGTCCACCAGAGCGGCAAGCCGCACGGGGTGATCCACACCGAGCTGCGCCGCGTGTGCGGGGGCCCGCCGAGCGCGGAGGCGACGGCCGGGCAGTTGCGCGAGCGGATCAAGAAGGTCCAGGAGTGGGCCACCCGTATGCGGTGACGCCTCCCGGCGGGGTGTGCGGTGGAATGCGGACGGGGTCCGTGCGGCGTGCCGCACGGCCCCCGTCGCCGTTGCGCCCTTACGCGGTCGGGCGCCGGCGGCGGCCGGTGCCGGCGACCAGGGCCGCGCCCATGGAGAGCGCGACCGCGGCGCCGCCGAGGGCCCAGGTGGTGGCCGGGTCGGTGCCGGTGGCGGCGAGCTGCCCGCCGGTGGTGGGAGCGGTGTGCTGGTTGCCGGCGTCGACGATCGGGGTCGTGGCGCCGCCGTCGGGCTTCGGGGTGTTGCCCGTGTCGCCGCCGCCCGTGTGGCCGCCGTTGCCGGTCTGACCGCCGGTCTGGCCGCCGGTGTTGCCACCGGTCTGGCCGCCGTTGTCCGTGCCCGTGCCCGCCGCCGCGATGATCTTGGTCGTTTTGGTGTCCGTGCGGGACGAGACGAACTCGTTCGCGGCCTCGTTCAGCACGGACCCGTCGAACGAGAAGTGGAACGCGCCGGGGACGGTGTCGCCGGTGAAGCGGATGCGGAGGTCGACCGAGGTCTTGGCGCCGGCCTTCAGGGACAGCCGGCCGATGTCACCGCCCATCACCTCCTCGGAACCGCCGAGTTCGACGTCGTGCCATCCGTTCACGCCGCGTGCCTGGAGCTGGACCTGCGAGGTGGTGACCCACGGGCCCTCGCCTTCACCGCGGCCCATGTGGGTGGCCAGCAGGAAGTCGTCGACGGCTCCGCGCCCGGTGTTGTCGAGGTGCAGCGTGAGGTTCTGCCAGTCCGCTCCGGCCCGGAAGCCCGCGTCGGGAGTTCCCTCGAAGGTCATCCGGGGGCCCTCGACGTGGGCGGCCTCGGTCGCGCCGATGATCCCCGAGTAGTAGGTGGCCATGTCGGAGACGGCGCCGCCGTGGTGCGGATCGCCGGCGCCCACGACGTTCAGGCTGAAGGAGGTGCGGGGGGCGTCTCCCGCGAACCGGACCTGGAAGACCAGGTCCCGCTGCTCGCCGGCGGCGTACTCGCCCCCGTAGGTGAAGATCCGGAGCTTGCCGTCCTCCTCGACGACCTCCACGGGGTGCCAGTAGGACTGTCCGTCGGCGGTGGTGGCGAGGAACTCCACCTCGACCTGGCCGGCCCGGATGTCCTCCGCGGCCTGCGGGACGAGGTCGACGCCGACGCGGTACTCGCCGGTCCCGGCGCGCCCGGAGTTGTCCACCTTCAGCGTGAGCGTGCGCCAGGTGGCGGCGCCGGCCCGAAAGCCCTCATGGGGCAGCCCGTCGAGGCGGAGCTTGGGTCCCTTGGCGTCCTGCTGGCCCTCGCCGGCCCGCGTGATCTTCGACTCGTAGATCGCGGTGCGGGAGTCGACGGACGTGTGGTTGCTGCCGGCGAGGTCGATGCGGATCGGGGCGGCGGCCGCTTCCGCTGCCACGCGCACCCGCACCGGGACGTCGACTGTCGCGTCCTGCTGGACGGCGGTGCCGGGCAGGAGGAACGAGGCGGTCATCGGGCTGGGGCCCGTCTCCCGTATGACGGACTGCCACACCCCCGCGACGCGGTGCTCGACCTCGATGTGGGCGCCCTTGACCGGGCGGTCGGTGCCGGAGAAGAACAGCATGAGGTCGTAGGACGGCGACAGCTTCGGCTTGCCGGTGTTGTCCAGACGCAGGCTGAGCTCGGTCCACTCGCCCCCGGCCGCGAACCCGTCCTTCGGGAGGCCGTCGATCGACAGCACCGGCCCCTTGTAGGCGTCCTCGGACGCCGCGTCCCCCTTCGGCTCCGAGTCCGGCGTGGTGACCGCCGTGCCCTTGGCCTCGTCGGCCATCGCCGGGGTCGCGGCAAGGACCGTCGGCCCGAGTACCGCGGCCGCTGCCACGATGGTCATCCGCTTGTTGAGCTTCACTGAACTGCTTCCCCTCCGTGCGGCGGCACCCGTGCGCACGACTGCGCCCCTCCCGGATGCCCGCCCCTTGTTTTTGAACATGATCAGCGTAGAGGGGGCGTGAGGGGGCCATGGGACCGGGGAGGTCACGAATTGACACTGTGGGGAGATCCGAACCTGCATAAAGCGGTAGTAGGCGCCCGGATTCTGGACGAGCCCTTCCGCTGAGCGGACCCGCTCGCTAATGTCCCCGCATTGAACGCACCGTGGCAGCGCCGCCGCGGGAGCGCAGCCGGTGCCATGGCCGCTACCGGCGGCCTCTCCGTGCGCCGCCGAGGGACCGGCGGCGTTCCACTCAGAGAGTCACCGCCGCTCACCGAAAGAGGGAGAGGCGTCGTGACCGCGGAAACCTCCCAGACTCTCGACAGAGGGCTCAGAGTCCTCAAACTGCTCGCCGACACCGACCACGGTCTGACCGTCACCGAGCTCTCCAACCGCCTCGGGGTGAACCGCACCGTGGTCTACCGCCTGCTGGCCACCCTCGAACAGCACGCCCTGGTCCGCCGTGACCTCGGCGGCCGGGCCCGCGTCGGGCTCGGAGTGCTGCGCCTGGGCCGCCAGGTGCACCCGTTGGTCCGCGAGGCGGCACTGCCGGCGCTGCGCTCCCTCGCCGAGGACATAGGCGCCACCGCGCACTTGACCCTCGTGGACGGCACAGAGGCGCTCGCCGTGGCGGTCGTGGAGCCGACCTGGACGGACTACCACGTGGCCTACCGGGCCGGCTTCCGCCACCCGCTGGACCGCGGGGCCGCGGGCCGGGCGATCCTGGCCGCGCGGTCGGGCGCGCTGATCGAGCCCGGGTACACGCTCACCCACGGGGAGCTCGAGGCGGGCGCCAGTGGCGCAGCCGCGCCGCTCGTGGGCATCACCGGGCTGGAGGGCAGCGTCGGCGTCGTCATGCTGGCCGACGCGGTGCCGGAGCGGGTGGGGCCGCGGGTCGTGGACGCGGCGCGCGAGGTCGCCGACGCGTTGCGCTAGTGCTGAGGCCGCGGGCCCGGCGGGTCCCGGCGAGGCCGATTTCGCCCCGCGGGGCCGGGGGAGGCCCGGCCCGATAGATTGGCCGGGTGCTCTCTCGTCTCACGCGTCTGCCGCGTCCCACCGCACTGGCCGTCTGCGCCGTTCCCGTGCTCGGGCTGTTCGCCGTCGCCGCCTTCGCGCCGCTGCCCTTCGTGATCGCCCAGCCGGGGCTCACGGCCGACGTGCTGGGCTCGCGGGACGGCAAGCAGGTCATCGTCGTCAGCGGCGCGCCCTCCCGGTCGACCAGCGGTCAGCTCCGGATGACCACGATCCAGGCCACCGGCCCGTCCACCTCCGTCCGCCTGAGCGAACTGGTCGGCAAGTGGTTCGACACGACCCGGGCCGTGATGCCCCGCGAGGCCGTGTACCCCTCGGGCGGCAGCGACGAGGAGATCGAGGAGCACAACCTGGAGGAGATGACCAAGTCCCAGTCGGCGGCCGCCGACGCCGCGCTCGGCTACCTCCACAAGAACCCGAAGGACGTCAAGGTCGAGCTCAACCTCGCCGACGTCGGCGGCCCGAGCGCCGGGCTCCTCTTCTCCCTCGGCATCGTCGACAAGCTCGACGGCAACGGCAGCGGCGGGGACCTCACCGGCGGCCGCACCATCGCCGGTACGGGCACCATCACCGCGGACGGCGAGGTCGGCGCGGTCGGCGGCGTGGCCCTGAAGACCCAGGCCGCTCAGCGCGACGGGGCGAGCGTGTTCCTCGTCCCGCAGGCGGAGTGCTCGGACGCGCAGTCCGAACTCCCCGAGGGCCTGCGGCTGATCCCCGTCACGACGCTGTCGGGTGCGGTGAACGCTCTTCGGGCGCTGGGCAAGGGCGAGCCGGTTCCGTCCTGCTGACCGCCGGCGCCGCCGGCCGGGCCTCCATCGAGCGCCAGGCCGGGAAGACCAGCGGCGAGAGCGTGGCCAGCAGGTACGCGCCGCCGAAGGCCAGCAGCGCCCAGCGCGCCCCGAAGCCGTCCACCAGCAGGCCCGCCGCGAGCCCGCCCAGCGGCATGGTCAGTTCGCAGCCCGCGGTGCTCACGCCGGAGACGCGGCTGCGCAGGGCGTCCGGTACCCGCTCGTAGACCACGGTGGTCAGGACCGGGTTGAGCACGCCCGCGCCCAGCCCGGCCAGCGCCATGGTGACGGCCAGCGGCAGCGCCGTGTCCGTGAAGGCCGCCACGGCGAAGCGCGGGGCCCCGCACACCAGGAAGGCCACCGCGAAGACCGTTCTCCGGGGGAACCGCTCGCCCCACGCCCCGTAGAGCAGGGCGCCCAGCAGCGCGAAGCCGCCGAACAGCGAGATCATCAGCCCCAGGGCGGTGGCCCCGCCGAGGTCCTCCCGGCCGTGGACGGGCAGCAGGACCGAGGACCAGCCCTGGTCCAGGCCGTTGGTCACCATCACCATCAGGGTGATGCCGAGCAGGAGCCGCTGCCGGGTCAGGAAGCCCCAGCCCTCGGCCAGTTCGGCCCGGTACCCGGCGAACGACACCTTCCCGGCCGCCCGTTGGGGCTCGGCGGCCGGCACCCCGCGCAGGAACGCGGTGACCAGCAGCGCCGACGCCCCGAAGGTGGCCGCGTCCACCAGCAGCACCGCCTCGGAGCCGAAGGCCGCGATGAGTACGCCGGCCAGTGCGGCCCCGATCATGCGGGCTCCGCGCGAGACCGCGTCGTACAGGCTCGCGGCCCGGGCGACGGTGGTGCCGGCGTGCTCGGCGAGGTCGGGCAGCAGGACGTAGCGGGCGGTCAGGCCCGGGGTGTGCACGAGGCCGCCGGCGGCCATCAGCGCGCACAGCATCCAGAACTCCAGCAGGCCCGCGTAGTGCAGCAGCGGGATCGCGGCGACGGCGAGGCCGCAGATCAGGTCGGAGGCGGCCGAGACCCGCCGGCGGCCGATCCGGTCGATGACCGGCCCGCCGACGAGCGCGGCCACGACGACGGGCAGGGTGGCGCAGAAGGCGACGATCCCGGCCCGTCCGGCGCTGCCGGTGGTCTGGAGCACGAACCAGGGGACGCCGATGAGGGTCAGTGAACTCCCGGCTATGGAGATGGTGTTGGCGGCCAGGACAGCGGTGAAGGGACGTCTGCTCATGCGACGCGCTGCTGGATTCGGGCGTGGACGTGGGCCGGCTGCATCAGGCGGATGCCGGCGGCGACCAGGGCTTCGCCGAGCCGGTCGCGCAGGGCGGGGGTGAGGGGGGCGGTCTCGTGCGCGAGGCGCCAGGCGGCGGCCTCGGCGGCGAGTTCCGCGGTGCGGGCGGCGTGCGTGCGGGCATGGGTGAAGGCGTGCATGGCAGGACTCCTTCTGCTTCTGCTTCTACTCGCTGGTGCGGGGGAAGGCGTGGGTGTGGACGCGGACCGACTTCGTGCCTTCCGCGGGCGGCAGGTCCCGATAGCTGTTGATCACGTCGTGCAGTTCGCGGATCAGTTCGAGGCTCTGTGCGGCCGTCAGGTGCAGGGTGAAGTCGCTGATGTCCGAGCCGCGCCGCCACTCCTGGGACCAGCTGTGGGCGTTGCCGAGCCAGGTGCTCAGCTCCTGCGTGTGGATCGTCGCGATCTCGTGCAGGAAGAGGTCCGCCGCGCCGCGCGTGGCCGGGTCCTCGTCGTAGATCAGCTTCTCGTCGAAGGCGGTGCCGTCGTGCGCGGCCTGCCACCACCGCTCGCGGCCCTTGCCGTGCCCGGGCGCGTCCTCGACGAAGCCGTGCGCGGCGAGCTGGCGCAGGTGGTAGCTGGTCGACCCGCTGGACTCCCCGAGCCGCTCGGCCAGTTGGGACGCGGTGGCCGGGCCGTCGTGGCGCAGCGTCGCCAGCATGCGGATGCGCAGGGGGTGGGCGAGGCCGCGCAGGGAGCGGGCGTCGAGCATGCGGACCTGGGGCGGCGGGGCATCCGGTTCTTCGGGCATGCCCCCACAGTAGAGTTGCAAAGACTTCTCTGCAAGGGTTTCTTTGCAACGTTTTCTTTGGAACTCATGAACTCGCGAACTCACGAACTCGGGAACTCAGCCCTCCTTGATGAACCCCTCCTCGATCAGCCACTCCTTCGCCACCTCGTGCGGATCCTGCCCGTCCACGTCCACCTTGGCGTTGAGCTGCCGCGCCACGTCGGTCGTGAGCCGCTTCGTCAGCGGGTCCAGCAGCTGTGCGATCACCGGGTACTTCGCCAGCGTCTTCGCGTTGATCTCCGGCGCCGCGTTGTAGTTGGGGAAGAAGTGCCGGTCGTCCGCGAGGATGTCCAGGTCCATGGCCTTGATCCGGCCGTCCGTGGTGAACGCCTCGCCCAGCAGGCAGGAGTCGGACTTCGACACCTGCGTGTAGATGATCCCGGCGTCCATCTTCTTGACGTTGCCCGGCGGGATCTTCATCCCGTACGCCTTCTCCATGCCCGGCAGCCCGTCCTCGCGGGAGGCGAACTCGTTCTCCACGCAGAGCGTCACCGCCGACGGGTTCTCCCGCGCCAGCTTCGCCAGGTCCGACATGGTCTTCAGCCGGTACTTCGCGTTGTTCTTCTTGCTGATCGCGAGCGTGTACGTGTTGTTGAGGGCGGACTGCGGCAGCCAGGCGACCCCTTTTCCCCTGTCCCCCTCCCGTACCGCTTCCCACTGCTTGTGCGGGTCGTCGATCGGCTCCGCGTTGCCCTGGTAGGTGATCCAGGCCGTGCCCGTGTACTCGTACATGGCGTCCGCGTCGCCCTGGACGATCGCCTCGCGCGAGCTGATCGAGCCGGGCAGGTTGGTGCGGTCGAGGACCTCCGCGCCGGCGGCCTTGAAGATCAGCCCGATCATCTGGCCGAGCACGATGTTCTCGCTGAAGTTCTTCGAGGTGACCGTGAGCGAGGCGCCCTTGAGGGGCTGCCCCCGGCCGACCGAGCCCGGTACGACCTCGTCCACCAGCGGGGACCCGCTCTTGAGCCCGCAGCCCGCGAGCGCCAGTACCGCCGCCGAGCCCGCGACCGCCGTGGCCGCCCGCAGGAAGTGGGTGCGCATCTACGCCTCCAGCCCGCGCGGCGTCAGGACCGTCTCCGCCAGCGAGGCCAGCCAGTCCACGAACAGGGCCAGCGCCACCGTCAGCACCGAGCCCAGCACCAGCACCGGCATCCGCTGCGTCTGGATCCCGGAGGTGATCAGGTCGCCCAGCCCCCCGCCCCCGCCGAAGGTGGCCAGGGTCGCGGTGCCGACGTTGAGGATCAGGGCCGTGCGGACGCCCGCCAGGATCAGCGGTACGGCCAGCGGGAGTTCCACCTTGCGCAGCCTCCCCGTCGAGGACATCCCGATCCCGCGCGCGGCCTCCACCAGCTGCGGGTCGATGGCACGCAGCCCCGCGACCGTGTTGGACAGCACGGGCAGTACGGCGTACGCGACCATGCCGATGATCGCGGTCGACGGGCCGATGCCGAGCCAGATGACGAGCAGGGCCAGCAGGCCGATGGCGGGCGTGGCCTGGCCGATGTTGGCGATCGCGGTCACCAGTGGGGCGGCCCGGCGCATCGCCCCGCGGGTCAGGGCGATGCCCAGCGGGATCGCGATGACCAGCACCCAGAAGGTGGAGATGGCGGTGAGCTGCACGTGCTGCCGCAGCCGCAGCCGCACGATGCCGCCCGCGAGGGAGTTCTCGGCGACCGAGTCGAGGGTGATGTTCTCGATCCACAGGTACGTGGCCAGCAGCACCAGCGCCAGGACGGCGGGCAGGACGACCAGCTTGCGCCAGGTGATCCGGGACGGGGGCGGGGCGGGCGCCGGCGCCTCCTCGGCCTCGACCAGCTGATCGTCCCGGAAGGTGAGGTCCCTGAAGGCGTGCCCTTTGACCTCGTGCTCGCCGGGCGGGCGCTCGGGGGTGGCGGGGTTCCTGGTGTTCATGGGCCGTCCGCACCGCCCTCCAGCTCCTGTTCGGTGCGGCGGTGGCGCAGTTCCTCCAGGTCGTGCTGATGCTCGGCCGCCGTCAGCCGGTCCGCCTCCAGCATCTCGTGCACCGAGTTCATGAGGGTCTGCATGTCCACGACGCCGATGTACTCTCCGCGCCGCCCGGTCACCGCGACCCGGCCGCCGCTGTCGGTCAGGACGGCTTCCAGGGCGTCGTGCAGGGTCGCGTCCCGGGTCACCGTGTCGTGTACGAGCTGTCCGGCCCGGGCCAGGGAGCCCTTGGCGCGCATCAGGTCGCCGCGGCGCAGCCACTTGTACGGGCGGCCGCGCCGGTCCAGCATCAGCACCTCGTTGTGCGCGCCGCCGCGCAGGGTGTTGAAGATCTGCTGGAGCGGGTCGTCCACCGACACGGTCGGGAAGTCCGCGATCCCGACGTCCCGTACCCGGGTGAGGTTGAGGCGCTTGAGGGCGGCGCCCGCGCCGACGAAGCCGGAGACGAAGTCGTCGGTCGGGTTGGTGAGGATCGCCTCGGGGGTGTCGAACTGCGCGATGTGCGAACGCTCGCGCAGCACCGCGATGCGGTCGCCGAGCTTGATGGCCTCGTCGAAGTCGTGGGTGACGAAGACGATCGTCTTGTGCAGCTCGTGCTGCAGCCGGATCAGCTCGTCCTGGAGGTGGTCGCGGGTGATCGGGTCCACGGCGCCGAAGGGTTCGTCCATCAGCAGCACGGGGGGGTCGGCGGCCAGTGCCCGGGCCACCCCGACGCGCTGCTGCTGGCCGCCGGAGAGCTGGCGCGGGTAGCGGCCGTGGAACTCGCGCGCGTCCAGCCCGACCAGGTCGAGCATCTCCTCCACCCGGTCCTTGACCCGCGACTTCGACCAGCCGGTCATCTTCGGGACCAGTGCGATGTTCTCGGCGACCGTCATGTGCGGGAAGAGCCCGGAGGACTGGATCGCGTACCCGATCTTGCGGCGCAGCTTGACCGGGTCCATGTCGGTGACGTCCTCGTCGCCGATGCGGATCCGGCCGGAGCTGGGCTCGATCAGCCGGTTGATCATCTTCAGGGTGGTGGACTTGCCGCAGCCGGAGGGGCCGACGAAGACCACCGTCTCGCCCGCCTTGATCTCCATCGAGACGTTGTCGACGGAGGGGTTGGGGTTGCCGGGGTAGCGCTTGGTGAGGTTCTCCAGCCGGATGGTCGCGCCCGAGGTGTTCCCCGGGCCGTCGGCACGGGCGGGCTCAGGCACGGATTCCCCTCGGGATGGTGAGACGGCCGAGCAGGACGTACGCGGCGTCGAAGAGCAGGGCGAGGATGACGATGCCGATCGTGCCCGCCAGGACCTGGTTGAGGGCGTTGGCGCTGCCGAGCGAGGCGATCCCGCGGAAGATCTCGTTGCCGAGGCCCGGCCCGGAGGCGTACGCGGCGATGGCGGCGATGCCCATCAGCATCTGCGTGGCGACCCGGATGCCGGTCAGGATCGGAGGCCAGGCCAGTGGCAGCTCCACCTTGAGCAGCCGGGCGGTGCGGGACATCCCGATGCCCTTGGCCGCGTCGACCAGCGCCGGGTCCACCCCGCGCAGGCCCACGATCGAGTTCCGCACCACGGGCAGCAGTCCGTACAGGGTCAGGGTGATCACGGTCGGGGGGACGCCGAGCCCGACCAGCGGGATCAGCAGGCCGATCAGGGCGAGGGAGGGGATGGTCAGCACCGTGGAGGTGGAGGTGATGGCGAGGTTCCCGCCCCAGGCGCTGCGGTAGGTGAGGAGGCCGATGGCGATGCCGAGCAGGGTCGCGATCACCATGCACTGGAAGACGACGCTGGCGTGCTGGTAGGCATCGGTCAGGAGCTGCTGGTGGCGGTAGGACAGGTACGTCCAGAAACTCACGCCTGGTCACCTCGTCCTGTGCCGGGCCGCCTTCGGTCAGCGGCTGTCGTCCTCGGCCGCTTGTTCGACCAGTGGGATGATCCGCAAGGGTACGGGATTCTCCATGACAATGGCTGTCGAAGCCCGCACAATGCCATCAAACCCGACAACACGGTCGATGACCCGCTGGAGGTCCGCGTTGGACCGCGCCACGAGCCGGCACAGCATGTCCCCGTGCCCGGTGGTGGTGTGCAGCTCCAGCACCTCCGGCACCCCGTCCAAGTGGGCCCGTACGTCGGCGCCTTGGCCCTGCTTGATCTCCAGCGTGGCGAAGGCGGTCACCGGATATCCCAGGGCGGCCGGATCGACCTGCGGACCGAATCCGCGGATGACTCCATTCGACTGAAGCCGGTCGAGCCGGGCCTGCACGGTGCCGCGGGCCACCCCCAGCCGGCGCGAGGCCTCCAGGACGCCGATCCGGGGCTCGCGCGCGAGGAGAACGATGAGCCGGCCGTCGAGGTCGTCGATGCCCACGGGGTGCCTCCCGGGCTCGGGGATGGTCATAGTGCACAGATGTTTCAGCCATCCTGCGATGACTCTGGGCAGTCTGTACAGCAGAAATGGAAACTATTGCGCAGCTTGTGGATCGGCGGGACTCTGCGCTCATGACTGAGTCTTTGGCGCACCTCGAAACCACCCCGCACACCGCGCGTGAGGCAGACCCCTTCCCCGTGAAGGGCATGGACGCGGTCGTCTTCGCCGTGGGCAACGCCAAGCAGGCCGCGCACTACTACTCGACCGCCTTCGGCATGAAGCTCGTGGCGTACTCCGGACCGGAGAACGGCAGCCGCGAGACGGCGAGCTACGTCCTGACCAACGGCTCCGCGCGCTTCGTGCTGACCTCGGTCATCAAGGTGGCGACCGACCGCGGCCGCTTCCTCGCCGAGCACGTCGCCGAACACGGCGACGGCGTCATCGACCTCGCGATCGAGGTCCCGGACGCGCGGGCGGCCTACGCCTACGCCGTGGAGCACGGCGCGCGCGGCCTGGACGAGCCGCACGAGGTCAAGGACGAGCACGGCACGGTCGTACTGGCCGCCATCGCCACCTACGGCCAGACCCGCCACACGCTGGTCGAGCGCCGTGACTACACCGGCCCGTACCTGCCCGGCTTCGTCGCCGTGGACCCGATGGTCGAGCCCCCGGCCAAGCGCACCTTCCAGGCCATCGACCACTGCGTGGGCAACGTCGAGCTCGGCCGGATGAACGAGTGGGTCGCCTTCTACAACAAGGTCATGGGCTTCACGAACATGAAGGAGTTCGTGGGCGACGACATCGCGACCGAGTACTCGGCGCTGATGTCCAAGGTCGTCGCGGACGGCACCCTGAAGGTGAAGTTCCCGATCAACGAGCCGGCGATCGCGAAGAAGAAGTCGCAGATCGACGAGTACCTTGAGTTCTACGGCGGCGCGGGCGTCCAGCACATCGCGCTCGCCACGAACGACATCGTCGCCTCGGTACGGGCGATGCGGGCGGCGGGCGTCACGTTCCTGGACACCCCGGACTCGTACTACGACACGCTCGGCGAGTGGGCCGGCGAGACGCGGGTGCCGGTCGAGACCCTGCGCGAGCTGAAGATCCTCGTCGACCGCGACGAGGACGGCTACCTGCTGCAGATCTTCACGAAGCCGGTGCAGGACCGGCCGACGGTCTTCTTCGAGATGATCGAGCGGCACGGGTCGATGGGCTTCGGCAAGGGCAACTTCAAGGCGCTGTTCGAGGCCATCGAGCGCGAGCAGGAGAAGCGGGGCAACCTGTAGGCCCCCCGGATTCCGGGCGGGCGGGGCCCTGCGGCACCGCTGCCGGGGCCCCGCCCCGGACCCCGGGCCTCAAACGCCGGCGAGGCTGGAGACTCGCGCGGCGGGGAGGCGCGGGTCCGGGCGGAGCCCGGGGTTCCGGCCAGCCGGTCAGTGCCCCGCCGGGGACGGCTTCGGGCTGGCCTTCGGGAGCTCCGGCGCCACCCACGGAGTGACCGGCTGCATGTTCTCCGGACCCCCCGCCGCCGGCTGGCCGATCGCCGCCAGGGCGGCCTTCGCCGCCCGCGACCGCACCGGCGAGAAGCCGGGGTTCGTCCGCATCGTCTCCTGCAGGTGCCGCCGCGCCGCCGCCTCGTCGCCCAGGCCCCGCTCGATCACCGCCCGGTGGTAGGAGAAGTCCGCCAGCCGCAGACCCAGTTCGGTCGCCTTCTTCGCGTACTCCAGCGCCGCCGCGTCGTCACCCGACTTGTGCAGCGCCCACCCCAGCGCGTCCGCCACCTGCGCGCTCTTGTGCCGCGACCACTGCGCCGACAGGCGCCGCACGGCCGCCGCCGGGTCCGTGTGGTCCGCCTCGTACAGGCCGAGGACCACGTCCTCGTTCACCCCGTTCGTACTGCCCCGCGCGGCCAGCGCGCTCAGCGTGCCGTACGGGACCTTCGCCTCCTCCGCCCGCCCCAGCGACTCCAGCAGCTCGCCCAGCTCCAGCGCCAGCTGCGGCACCGGAGTGCGCCCCAGCGCCAGCCGGTAGTCCCGCACCGCCTCGCCGCCCCGCCCCAGCGCGGCCAGCGCCCGGGCCCGGCCGCCCAGCGCCTCCGCCTGCGCCGGATCGGCCCGCAGCGCGCCCTCGTGGTGCCGCAGCGCCTCAGCCGTCTCACCGCGCTCCCAGGCCAGCTCCCCCAGCCGGAACAGCACGTAGGCCTTCTCCGCCGGAGCCTTCGCGGCGCCCGCCGCGTGCTCCATGGCCATCGCCGCGTCCTCGCGCCAGCCGCGGTCCCGGTAGACCTGCGAGGCCCGGATGAAGGCCGCCAGCCCCGGCCGCAGGTCCATCACCCGCTCCATCGCCTTCTCGGCCGCCTTGTAGTCCCCGAGCCCGGTGTACGCGTCCACGAGCACCGGGTACGCCGTCCACCGCCGCGGCGCCTGGGCCCGTACCAGCTCGCCCCACTTGCGCGCGGTCCCGTAGTCCCGCCGGGCGTTGGCCAGCGCGCCCATGCCCGTCATCGCGTCGAAGTTGCCCTTCTCGGCCGGGCGCAGCTCAAGGGAGCGCTTCAGCGCCTTCTCCGCCTTCGGGTACCAGCCCGGGTCCGCCGTCCGCCGCGCCTGCTCCAGGTACGCGGACCCGAGCACCGCCCACGACGCGTCGTCGTCCGAGTGCCCCGCGACCCACTTCTCCCGGTCCGCGACCAGCGCCGTCAGGTCCACCGCCGCGGCGGGCGCACCCATCCCGACCGCCGTCGCGGCCCGTTCGCTGGGCCCGGGAGGCCGTGCGTCGTCGTCCGACCGGGCCGGCCGGATCAACAGGGCGCCGGCGATCAGGGTCACCGCGACCGCGGCCGCCACGAGTGTTTTGCGCCCTGTGAAGGTCACGGGCGGGGCCGGCTGCTGCGATTCCTCGTCCATGGGGTCACTGTGCGTCAATATGAAGAGTTCGCCGAGGTGTCCGAAGAGGGTCGCGGCCGTGTTCACACCGATGGCCCCGGCTGCCACGCTGGCCCCATGGATGACGATCCCTCCGCACAGCCCATCGCGCAGCTCACCGCACAGGACATCGCACGGCTCACGGCGCGGCTCCGCGAAGGACTCCCGCCCGAGGCCCTCCTCACCGACCCGCAGGTGACCGCCTCCTACGCCACCGACATGGCCGGCTTCTGCGCCGCCGGCACCCCTGCCGTCGTGGTCCTGCCCCGTACGGCCGAGCAGGTGCAGCACGTCCTGCGCACCGCCCACGCGCTACGGGTCCCCGTGGTCCCGCAGGGCGCCCGTACGGGGCTGTCGGGCGCCGCCAACGCCTCCGACGGCTGCATCGTGCTGTCCCTGGTCAAGATGGACCGGATCCTGGAGATCAACCCCGTCGACCGGATCGCCGTCGTCGAACCGGGCGTCGTCAACGCCGTGCTCTCGCGGGCCGTCGCCGAGCAGGGCCTGTACTACCCGCCGGACCCCTCCAGCTGGGAGCAGTGCACGATCGGCGGCAACATCGGCACCGCCTCCGGCGGGCTGTGCTGCGTCAAGTACGGGGTCACCGCCGAGTACGTGCTCGGCCTCGACGTGGTCCTCGCCGACGGGCGGCTGCTGCGCACCGGCCGGCGCACCGCCAAGGGCGTCGCCGGGTACGACCTCACCCGGCTCTTCGTGGGCTCCGAGGGCAGCCTCGGCGTCGTCGTCCGGGCCGTCCTCGCGCTGCGGCCCGCCCCGCCCCGGCAGCTCGCGCTGGCCGCCGAGTTCCCCTCGGCCGCGGCCGCCTGCGCGGCCGTCTGCGCCGTCATGGAGGCCGGGCTGACGCCCTCGCTGCTGGAGCTGATGGACCACACGACCGTCCGGGCCGTCAACGCGCTGGGCAAGATGGGCCTGCCCGAGACCACCGAGGCGCTGCTGCTCGCCGCCTTCGACACCCCGCAGGCCCCCGCGGACCTGGCCGCCGTGGGGGAGCTGTGCACGGCCGCCGGGGCCACCGCCGTGGTGCCCGCCGAGGACGAGGCCGAGTCCGAACTGCTGCTCCAGGCCCGTCGGATGTCCCTGACCGCGCTGGACGCCCTGCGGCCCGCGACGATGATCGACGACGTGTGCGTACCGCGCTCGCGGCTCGCCGAGATGCTGGACGGGACCGCCGCCATCGCCCGTACGCACGACCTGCTCATCGGGGTCTGCGCGCACGCGGGCGACGGCAACACCCACCCCGTGGTCTGCTTCGACCCGGCCGACGAGGACGAGACCCGGCGGGCCCGCCAGTCCTTCGACGAGATCATGGCGCTCGGGCTGGCCCTGGGCGGGACCATCACGGGCGAACACGGGGTCGGCGTGCTGAAGAAGGAGTGGCTGGCCCGCGAACTGGGGCCGGTGGGGCTGGAGATGCAGCGCGCCGTCAAGCACGCCTTCGACCCGGAGGGGCTGCTCAACCCGGGCAAGCTCTTCTGACCGTACGCGGCGCCCCCGGGCGGACCGGCGGGGGCCGTCACCTCACTGGTCCCCGTCGGCCGACTCGTCCGAGGGCCACGGATCGCGCATCCACAGATCGTCGGCCGGCGTCGGGGCGAGCAGCTCGGCCAGCGCCGCGTCGAGGCCGAGCCGCTCGGCCTCGGTGCCCGGCGGCACGACGCGCAGGGTGCGCTCCAGCCACGCGGACACGGGCGTGGCGGGCGCCTCCAGCAGGGCGTCGCCGTCCGGGGAGCTGAGCGCCATGCAGAGGACGGACCTGTTGTCGATCTTCGTGGGCCAGATCCGGACGTCTCCGTGGCCGGACGGCCGGAACACCCCCTCGACCAGCAGCTCGCGGGCGAAGGTCCAGTTGACCGGGGTGCTGGAGCCGGTGTGGAAGGTGATGTGCACGGCGTACGGGTCGTCCGTGAGGTACAGGAGCCTGGCGGGGACGGCGATGCTGCGCTCGGGGGACAGGACCAGTTTCAGTTCCAGCTCGCGCTCGATGACGGGGTGGTGCATGACGGCCTCACTTCGCTGCGGTGCGGTGCGGTGCGGTTCGGTGCGTGGGGCCGGGATCGCACCCACGCCCGGAGAGAGCGCGGAACTGCCCGGGTATGACGCGACTTCGTGCAGCGCACGTGAGATTGGCCGAATTCTGTCGGCTGACCGAAAAAAGCCGCACCTCGGTGTATTCGCCCGAAGGTTTGGATTCTCCCGTTACCGGACCTGTCGGGGGGCGGTTCTTGGCTATGGTCCTCCCTTGCACAAGCCTCAAGCCACGATCGGAGTTGGGGACATTGACGGCCTCCCCTGGTGACGGCGAGCACGCGGCCCGCGAGGGCTACTACCCCGACCCGTCCATCCCCGGGTTCGTCCGGTACTGGAACGGAGCGTCCTGGGTGCCGGGCACGAGCCGCCCCGCGGCCGTCGTCCCCGGTCAGGTCTGCGCCGGTCCGGCCGTCCCCGGGGCAGGCACCCCCGCCGTCGCGGCCGGCGGGACGGGCCCGGTGTTCCTGGACGAGACCTCGGCGACCGAGGCCCTGCCCGAGCCGGGGTCGGGCCCGGACCCCGGAGCGGACCCCGGTCCGATGGCGGCCTGGCAGGCCGACCCCGCCCAGCAGTCCGGCTTCGGCGGGCCGCGCGACGAGCGGGTCTCGTGGGGCAGCGAACCCGCGCCGCGGCCGGCGGCGGGGATCTCGCTGGCCCGCAGCCCGGTCCCCGCACAGCAGGGCGTCGGCATCCTCTCGGCCCGGTCCCCGGTCGGCGCGGCCGCGCCCGCGTCGGCCGCCTCCTCGGCCGCCCCGCCGGCGACGGCCTGGCCGGACGCTCCGGGCGCCTCCGGGGCGGAGTCGGGCCTGACCACCTCCTGGCCCCAGCAGGCGCCCCAGCGGCCCGCACAGCCCCTCCCGAAGCCCGTCCCGGCGGCCGCCGCTCCCGCCCCGCGGCCCGCGGC